>NZ_JAJCNB010000029.1:0-32564 GCF_020560825.1 Dorea sp. 210702-DFI.3.17 | reverse complement strand
CATTACCAGAAAGAAAAGTGGTTTGAATGTCACCATTGGTACTTGAACTGGCTGTCAGCAAATGGCTCCACGATATAGAAGATGGGGCAGAGCTTATTGGTAAAAAGGGAACAATTAGAACGGCAAGAAATATAATCGAAAGATTATATTGCATACGTGCGGATAATTGCCTTTGCAATAAATTTTTTAATCCCAGTAAACTACCTAAAAAAATACAAATGATGGCATTACACAGTAAAAATCGAAAACTAAAATATATCAAAATATGCTCCTCCTCCCATGGTTAATGATTGGAAAGAAGATTCCGTAAGCTGGCAATGTCTTCTTCAGACAATTTATCATCCTCAATGTAAGAGGCAAGCATAGAAGTGATATTACCATTATAATATAGTTTTAAAAAAGAATTACTTTCCTGCCGAATATATTCGTCTTCTTTGACCAATGGAGTATAGACAAAAACCCGGCTTTGTTTTTCGTAGGTTAGTGCTTTTTTAGAAACGAGACGTTTAATCAATGTCTGAATTGTTTTAGGACTCCAACGGGAAATTTGTGTTAATTTTTCAGTAATTTCATTGGTGCTGATTGGTGCATATTTCCAAACGATTTTCATAACTTCAAATTCGGCTTCTGAAATTTGAGGCAGATTGCTCATGTGATATTCCTCCAAATCTTACAAATGTAATAAAAATATTATATATCTTAAAAGGTTATTCTGTCAACGAAATAAAAACTTGACTTTAAATCTTACAGATGTAATAATAGATAAAAATTACACTTGTAAGATTTGGAATATGAAAGGTTTTTATAAAATGGGAAGGGTAGTTGTTGTAACATTTGATGAAAATGAGGAAGAAAAATTAAATGAATTATTACATTTTCTGTCTGCTAAAAAATACTCTGAGATGCCTGGTAAACAAAATAGGGTACTTGATTACGGAGCATTAAAAATAAATGCGGAATATCGTTCTGTAGAAAGTAATGGTGAGCTGGTTCAATTGACGAATTATGAATTTGAAATATTATATTTGCTGGCAAAAAATCCAGGACGGATATTTTCAAAGGAACAAATATATACACAGGTGTGGAAAGAACCATATTATGGGGCAGAAGATAATGTTATGGGCATAATTCGGAGAATCAGAAAAAAGATTGAGCCAGATTCTGCAAAACCAAGATACATTTTAAATGTATGGGGTATGGGATATAAATTTAATGGTGAATTGATGAAATGATGAAATATAAAATTGGGCATAATAAGTAAAGATACCAAAAAAAGCAGGAGAAATTTTTATGGAAAATGATATTTGGAATGAAATATCCTCTTTTTTGAACCAGTTGCGTTGTGAGAATATAAACAGAGAAAGTTATATCTATTTCCAAGAACTTGCAAATATTCAGTTGAAGAAGAAAATGGAAAAAGAAAAGGTGAATAAACTTCTCGATCATATAAGTTATGAGGACAGGGAGAAGTTGAAGCAATATGGAGAAATTTTGGAAGAAGAAGCGTTTGTGTCAGAACAAAGGGCATATTGTCAAGGATATGTAGATTGTATTCAGTTATTGGCTGGTTTAGGACTCTTGAAAAAATCGACGGATATGGAAAAAATAATTAGCGAGATGAAAAGCAATTAAGTGTGTCGTGGAGGGAAATGTAGTATTTGATAGATAATAGGATGTTCGTAAAGAAGAAACAGTTATGTTATATCAAGTTGTAATGATATAGCATAACTGTTTTTAACATATGGTAATAGTATTTATTCCACTAATTTTAAATATCGGTAATTATCAGCTATTTATCGGTATTTTACAAGTTTTATTTTGTATCATTAGTAGTGTCTACGTTAGAAATAAAAGGATTAGAATCTAGCAGAGCTGTCGTAGTTGCAAGAATTACCTGTAACTGATAATCATTGCACTGATTTAAGAGCCGAAGAATCTGATCATATGTAGAATTATTTTTATTCTGATTTGGATAAACGTAGTCATCAGCAGAAATATTTAAAGTCTGCATGGTTTTACAAAATAATTCCAGACTGGGACCGCCTTTATGGCGTTCGAGGTCTCCAAGATAAGCCGCCGATATTCCGAGTTTTTCAGCAAGAGCTTCTTGTGTTAAATGCATTTCCATACGCCCTTGTTTTACTAAAGTGGCAAATAATGTTTTTGGAATATCCATGTTTGTATACCTCCATAAACTTAGTGTATTACCCTAAATTTGAAAAGTGAAAAGGGTGTAACATTAGAAAAAACACAGGGTATTACCCGATGAATGAGAAAGCATACAAATCTCTTTCGGTTAAAAAAAACAGATTCCGAAAGAGCAGTATTTGTATGCTTATTTTCTTTTCCGGAATCTAACCGGAGAAAATATGGTTCTTAGCAAGAGTTCAGCTAAAAAATTCTGTTCAACAGAAGGTATTCAATTAAAAAAATCTCAACAATTTCATTAGTAAATGTTGGAATTGAAACTAGGGTAAGAGCCAATAATGAATCCAGGGTAATAAAATATCGAATTAAATGCGTCCATAGGAGTGAAATCTGTCAGGGCGTTTTTTGTTACCTAAATATTGAGAATGAGCAATTCAAAATAAGGTCGATTGTTCGTATTCGTGCCCCGCCTACTGATCTGAATTCAAAAAAATTCAGATTGGAGGAAAGGTCATGGAAGGCAGACAGCCTAAAAGAAGAAAAGATAAATATAACCCATATGAAATCTATGAGAAGGACGGAAAATATTATGTTTCATTTCGTAATGGTGAAAAAGAGTACAAGGATTTGGAAATAGGAAAGAATGTATATGAAGCTTTTAATACGTTTGAATTGCAGGATGTGTCGCATATGAATGTTGTGGACAGGCATTTGGAACAGTCAGAAATCTGGGATTCCAGTTTATATGAACGGGTATTTCAGAAAGAGGAAGGTGTAGAGGATACTGTTCTGAATAAACTGGAAGCGGAACGTTTACATAGTGCAATTCAGCAGTTGTCGGAAATTCAGAGAAGACGATTGATGAAGTATTATTTTGAAGATAAGAATTATGAGCAGATTGCACAGGAAGAAGGCTGCTCTTTTCAGATGGTAGCAAAGTCTGTAAAAGCAGCAATCAGAAATTTGAAAAAGATTTTGAGATAGTGGGTTGAAAAATAGCGTTTAAGTGAGGAAACAGGTGGAAAGAGAAATATTTTGATCCACCTGTTTCTTCTTTTGTCACGAAAAGACTGGGGAGCGGGAAGAACCTTGACAAATTCATATACATTCATCAGGCACATTCCTGTTGTTATCGTGATGAGCGTAAGCCACATTAACAAATACGCCATAACACAGGCTGGGTAAAGACAGCGAAATCCCACCCGTATACTTCCTTTTGGTTTCAGTTTGTATTACCCGGACTGTTGAGCGAAAAATATCTGGTTATAACTGTCAGATTGCTTCTGGCAGGGCGATGACAGACAACAGGCATAATGATACTCCTGTCCGGTCATAAAGTCGTGTATACAAAATATTTCTTTGATGCCGCAACAAGTGAGGGCAGCTTCAGGAGATCCCTGGAGAGGAAAACTCCCAATCCCATATATTTATTTTAGATAAAATCCTGTGGAGCTGATTAGCAGTCAGCCGTCTGATGATTTCCCAATTACAAGTCGGGGCGTCGGGGACAAATAGGCTTGTATTTTACATATTTAGGGATAACAACAGTTAGAAAGACGAGAGGAGATATAGCAAAGATGGAAGATAGAAACGTCAGGCGTGGGGATATTTATCACGCCGACCTTGATCCTGTATTTGGAAGTGAGCAGGGCGGTTATCGTCCGGTGCTGGTGATTCAGAATAATATAGGAAATCAATACAGTCCGACAGTGATCGTGGCAGCAATTACAAGTAAAGAAAAAATGAAGCTGCCGACACACATTGCAGTCCCGGAAATGGAAGGTTTGGAAAAGGATTCTGTAGTGCTGTTGGAGCAGCTTAGAACTTTAGATAAAAGACGGTTGGAAAATTATGTGTGTACCTTAGATCGTACTGAAATGGAGAAAATCAATAAAGCAATCCGAAGAAGTACCGGGATACCGAAGATAATTGAAAAACCGTTAGTCGTGAGCTTGTGCAGAGTATGTGCAGGCAATTTTTATGAGGTGCCGGGACGTTATATCCGGCGGGTGAATCCGGAGCAGCGATATAAGGAATTATGTATGTTCTGCAATGTCCGGAATGGGTACGACTATTATATAGGAAGAAAGAACAAGTAACACGTAAAAGTCAAGTGTGCGATTTGAAAATTCGCACATTGGACGATGTAGACGAAAATGGATATCTTAGTGGTGTACCGTTTTTAGATGTTACACAGCTAAAAACTACCGGTAGTAAAGCGCAAAGATTAGGACGAGGAGGATAACGTCATGGCAATGATAGAGAATGAAATGGAAAAGAAAGTATATAAAGTAGAAGATGTTCAAAATTTGCTTGGGCTGGGACGCTCCAAGGCATATGAATTTATAGAAAATGTTTATTATGACAGAAAACCATTCCGGGTGTTGAAGATTGGCAGATCTTATCGTATCCCATGCAATTCTTTTGATAAGTGGCTGAATGGAGACGAGGAGAGAGAAAGAGTGAGAGCAGAATGAAACAGAAAGAAACGCAGCAGGAGACAATGTCAAAGGAAAAGAGAGTTGTCTTTTTTGAAGGAAAATCATGGTATCACAGAACCAAAGAGCTGCAGGACGATCTGACGACAAAATATGGGAAAAAAGGTGGCTTTGAAACGCCGGAAGAAGCAGAGAAAAGTTACTGGGAATATGAAAAAAGATACCAGAAGAAGCAGAGAAATCTCCAGATTGCAAAAATGCAAAAGACAGATGTGATGCTTGGGGATTATCTGGAATACTGGTTTGAAAATATTTTCAGTCCGAGAATTGAGACAACCACGAGAATGGTTGGAGCATATACCTTATATAATCTGATTCTTCCGAGTATGGAAGCGGATATCAAATTAAAATACATTTCAGTAGAGTATTTAGATGCTCTACTGGAACGTGTCGCAAAAATCTGTCCTTCAGCGGGAAATAAAGGGCGGGAGCTTTTGAGCATCGCCATGAAAGATGCAGCAGGAGATAAGTTCATAAGCTATAATCCAATGCCTGAGACAAAGCCATATCCGAGAGCAAAACCAAAGGTAAGGGTATTAAGCAAAGAAAAATTGAAAGTTTTTCTTGAAGCTGCGAGCAAGAATCCTTGGTATCTGGAAATTTTACTGGGACTGTTTTGTGGGTTACGAAAAGGAGAAATTCTTGGATTGAAATTTCAGGATTTTGATTTTGAAAAACAGACCGTCAGAATTAGCAGACAGCTTGTTGGAAACCTGAAACTGAAAGAAAAAGAATTTACGGTTACGGAATATGCTGTTATTGAAAGGAATCCAAAGACTGAGAACAGCTACCGGATATTGAGAGTGCCAAAAGTGGTGATGCAGGAAGTAAAACGCAGACAGCAGTTGATTGAATTGCGAAAAACTGATCCGGGCATAGAATACAAGAATTTTGATTATGTATGTTGTCAGGAAAATGGCGAACCCCGATCATTAACGGCAATGAATCAGGCACTTACGAAAATCTGTAACAGAAATGGATTGGCAAATATCACCGTACATGGACTCAGACATATGTTTGCGACCATTTTAATTGAGCTTGGAGTTCCTTTGTTTAAAATATCTGGTCTGTTAGGACATAGTTCCGTTCATACAACTTATGAATACTATTGTGAGATTATGGACGAGCAGGATAAGATTATTGCGTTTGTAAATAATACATTTGTACCACAACGAATTGGAACGGAGGGATAGCCATGCATAAGACCTTTGACTTTAAGAAATATGTAGAATATAAGGTCTATTCGGTGACAACAATCAAAAAGGGATATGGATTTCGTGTGTTGCTGACGTTTGTAGACGATAGTATAAAGACACAGCAACATGCGGGATTCACAACCAAAAGAGAAGCTAATGCATTTCGTGATGAAGTAATCGGACAGCTACATACCGGAACCTATATTGTGTATGGAAAAATCCGGGTAGAGGAGTTTATGATTTTCTGGTTGGAAGATATTATGCGTCCCCGAATAACAGACGACACTTATACAACTTACAAAAGTGCCATTAAGAATTACATTGTTCCACAGATTGGAAAGATGTATATGTCTACAATAAATCAGGGGTATATCAGAAAATTATATAATGCAGTTGCAGAGAAGTATGAATCAGTTGCGAAAAATGTCAGGACGATCATGAAAACATCATTGGAGTATGCATTTAACAAAAATGTACTGGCAACAAATCCAGCGAATGGAATCAATTTACCGAAGAAAATAAAAAAGACAGAGTATCGTGTCCTGAAAATTGACGAGAAGAAAACATTGACACTTCCGCAGGTGCTTCGATTGATTGAGGCAAGCAAGGAGACACCGATTCATATGCAAATTCTGTTTGCGGTATTGATGGGACTCAGAAGAAGTGAAATAAATGGTCTGAAATACAGTGATGTCGATTACATTCACAGGACGTTGAGAGTAGAGCGTCAGTTGGGAAAGAAGCCAAACAGTAAAGCAGAAGACTGTGCACCTAAGATGCTGACAAAGCAGGAAATTAAAACAAAAACACCTGCGGGTGTGCGTGAACTTCCAATACCGGATTATGTATTTGAAGCAATTCTGGAAGAACGGAAAACTTATGAGAAGAACCGCAGACGCAGACCAAAAGAGTTCCGGGACTGGAATTATATTTGTTGTTCTACATATGGGAATCCAAGGAGTAAAGGTTTTCATCAGAAATACTATAAAGACTTGTTGAAATCCTTGGATTTGCCCGATATTCATTTTCACCAGTTGAGAAATACCTATGCAACTATTTTGCTGAAGAATAGTTTTAATTCAAAAGGTGTTTCGCATTTATTGGGACATGCCAAGGAAATCATATCAGTAGATGTCTATGGAGATACGCAGGAAATCATAGAAGACTGTCTGGATGTATTGGAACCATTTATTGAAGAAGTTATTCCAAAAGAGCGGAAAGATCAGTATTATGATTATTCAGAAGTGATTGAAATAGACTTAATCCTGGAGGAATATTTCAACGCAGCATGATAAAAAATAGAATAGTAGTGATAGAAAAAAGTACAAATAAGAATCGAACATTTGTACTTTTTTCTTGCGTTAATCTATATACTTTCAAAAATTTATTTGATATAATAGGGACTGTTACAAGAACAAACAGTAAAAATATGACAGAACCGGAGCCTGGTATCATTAGGTATTTCCGAGTGCTGTTTTATCCGCAAAAATCAGTTTTGTGACTTTTATTCGTAACGAGGTGAAAAAGACATCTATTCACCATAAAAATGAGCATTTCGTTACGAATCTGATTACGAATTTTTGGCTGATAGTGATCGTACTAAAAGTCACAAATGGAGGAATTTACCATGAATGAGTTCAAATTAAAAGCCCCATATGAGCCAACCGGAGACCAGCCACAGGCGATTGCAGAGCTTGTAAAAGGGTTCAAGGAAGGCAATCAATGCCAGACTTTACTAGGGGTTACGGGTTCTGGAAAGACTTTTACGATGGCAAACGTGATCCAGCAATTACAAAAGCCGACACTGGTCATCGCTCATAATAAAACACTTGCTGCACAGCTCTACGGAGAATTCAAGGAGATGTTCCCCGATAACGCAGTAGAATATTTTGTCTCCTACTACGATTACTACCAGCCGGAGGCTTATGTCCCATCTTCTGACACCTATATTGCGAAGGATTCTTCTGTCAATGAAGAGATTGATAAGCTGAGATTATCTGCGACAGCAGCATTGATCGAGCGGAGGGACGTAATTGTAGTTGCCAGCGTTTCCTGCATCTATGGTCTTGGTGAACCGGAAAACTTTGAACAGATGATGGTATCGCTCCGTCCGGGGATGGAGAAGGACAGAGATGAAGTGTTACGCCAGCTGATAGATATTCAATATGACAGAAATGATATGGATTTCAAGCGGGGAACATTCCGGGTGCGCGGAGATACAATAGAAGTTGTACCGGCAGACCGTGGCGATACAGCTATCAGAGTTGAATTTTTCGGAGATGAGATTGACCGGATTTCGGAGATAGACATGCTTACCGGAGAGATTAAAAATACGTTGAATCATATTGCAATATTTCCGGCATCCCATTACGTTGTACCGAAGGAGCGTATGGAAAAAGCAATTAAAAATATTGAAATTGAACTGGAAGAACAGGTGAAATATTTCAAAGGTGAAGATAAACTTCTGGAAGCCCAGAGAATTGCGGAGCGAACGAATTTTGATATAGAAATGATGCGAGAGACAGGTTTTTGTTCCGGAATCGAGAACTACTCCAGACATCTGGCAGGGCTTGCACCGGGGCAGCCACCCAATACTTTGATTGATTATTTCCCGGACGATTTTATTATGATGATTGACGAGTCTCATAAGACAGTTCCGCAGATTGGCGGTATGTACCACGGAGATCAGTCCAGAAAGAGAACGCTGGTGGACTATGGATTTCGGCTGCCGTCTGCGCTGGATAACCGTCCACTTAGTTTCGAAGAATTTGAAAGTAAGATTGATCAGGTACTGTTCGTGTCTGCGACACCTGGACAGTATGAGGAAGAGCATGAACTTTTACGTGCACAGCAGGTGATCCGTCCGACAGGACTTCTGGATCCTGAAATCGAGGTGCGCCCAGTTGAGGGACAGATTGATGACTTGATTGGTGAGGTGAAGAAGGAGATTGCAGGAAAACATAAGATTTTGATTACTACATTGACGAAACGAATGGCAGAAGATCTGACCGATTATATGCGGGAACTTGGTATTCGTGTCCGCTATCTGCATTCGGATATTGATACGCTGGAGCGGACAGAAATCGTGCGGGATATGCGTCTCGATGTTTTTGACGTTCTGGTTGGAATCAATCTTCTACGAGAAGGTCTGGATATTCCGGAGATCACGCTTGTGGCGATTCTGGACGCGGATAAAGAGGGATTCCTGCGTTCAGAGACATCTCTTGTGCAGACAATCGGACGTGCAGCACGTAATGCAAAAGGTCATGTTATCATGTATGCAGATAATATGACAGATTCCATGAAGAATGCGATTGAAGAGACGAAGCGTCGCCGCAAGATCCAGATGGCATATAATGAGGAACATGGTATTACGCCAACTACGATTCAGAAGAGTGTCCGTGACCTGATTAGCATTTCTAAGAAGGTTGCTGCCACAGAACTTCAGATGGATAAAGATCCGGAATCCATGAGTGAGAAGGAGCTTTTGAAGTTGATTGCCGATGTGACAAAGCAGATGAAGAAGGCAGCAGCAGAGTTGAATTTCGAAGCAGCAGCAGAGCTGCGTGATAAGTTGATTGAGCTGAAGAAGATGCTTAAAGAGTAGTAAAGGTCATTCCACCATTGTGTAAACATAGGAAGTTTCGAATCTTTTAAACCGGTTATCAATAAATGAACAGATATAGCCTCCGGCAGGGCGCACATTGTCCGGTGGACAATGGTTTTGCGCCGACCGAAACGGAGTGTAGACTTGCAGAGGTGCGCAGTAGAAGTATGTCAAGCAATTACATGACGCGCACTTCGCAGCAAGAATGCCGAGGCATTCTTGAAATAATAAAAGGAAAGTTTAAAATATGGCAGCAAAAAATGAAAAAAGACAATTTATTAAAATACGAGGTGCAAATGAGCATAATTTGAAAAATATAGACTTGGATATTCCAAGAAATGAACTGGTAGTTCTTACCGGACTTAGCGGTTCAGGAAAGTCCTCTCTGGCGTTCGATACCATTTATGCGGAAGGACAGAGGAGATATATGGAGTCTCTGTCTTCTTATGCAAGACAGTTCCTGGGGCAGATGGAGAAACCGGATGTGGAGAGTATTGAAGGACTTTCTCCGGCAATTTCCATTGACCAGAAATCCACGAACCGCAATCCAAGATCTACAGTAGGAACAGTGACGGAGATCTATGATTATTTTCGTCTGTTATATGCGAGAATCGGAATTCCACATTGTCCGAAATGTGGCCGTGAGATTAAGAAACAGACGGTAGATCAGATGGTAGATCAGATCATGGAACTGCCGGAGCGCACGAAGATCCAGCTCCTTGCTCCAGTTGTCCGTGGAAGAAAAGGACGCCATGAAAAGCTTCTGGAGAGAGCGAAGAAAAGCGGATATGTACGTGTGCGTGTGGACGGTAATCTGTATGAATTATCCGAAGAAATCGCATTAGATAAGAACATCAAGCATAATATAGAAATCATCGTGGATCGACTTGTTGTGAAGCCGGGAATTGAGAAGCGTTTGACGGATTCGATTGAAAATGTACTGCATCTGGCAGAGGGGCTGATGATTGTTGACATTATTGACGGGGAGCCGATGAATTTCAGCCAGAGCTTTTCCTGCCCGGACTGTGGAATCAGTATCGATGAGATAGAGCCGCGAAGCTTCTCTTTCAACAATCCATTTGGCGCATGCCCGGAGTGTTTCGGACTTGGATATAAGATGGAATTTGATGAGGATCTGATGATCCCGGATAAGAGACTGAGCATCAGCGAAGGAGCGATTACCGTAATGGGATGGCAGTCTTGTACGGATAAGAAGAGTTTTACCTATGCGATTCTTGATGCACTTTGTAAAGCATATGACTTTTCTCTGGACACGCCATTTCAGGACTATCCACAGGAAATCCACGATGTGATCATCCACGGAACGAATGGCCGTGAGGTGAAAGTTCATTATAAAGGCCAGCGCGGAGAAGGTGTCTATGACGTTGCATTTGAAGGGCTGATCCGCAATGTAGAACGCAGATACCGGGAGACTTCATCTGAGACAATGAAGGCAGAATATGAAGAGTTTATGAGAATCACTCCGTGTAGAAAATGTGGCGGCCAGCGACTGAAGGCGGAAGCGCTTGCAGTGACGGTCGGTGGTAAAAATATCGCAGAAGTGACAGAGATGTCCATTGAAAACCTGCAAACATTTATGGGCAGTCTGGAGCTTACGCAGCAGCAGAAGATGATCGGAGGACAAATCTTAAAAGAGATCCAGGCAAGAATTAAGTTTTTGATGGATGTAGGTCTGGATTACCTGACGCTTGCCCGTGCTACCGGAACATTATCCGGAGGAGAAGCGCAGAGAATCCGTCTTGCGACACAGATTGGTTCTGGTCTGGTGGGAGTGGCTTATATTCTGGACGAGCCGAGTATCGGCCTGCACCAGAGGGATAATGACAAACTGCTCGGAACACTGAAGCATCTGCGTGATCTTGGGAATTCTGTCATTGTCGTGGAACATGATGAGGATACGATGCGTGCGGCAGACTATATTGTGGACATTGGACCTGGAGCCGGTGAGCATGGAGGAGAAGTAATTGCATGTGGAACCGCAGAGCAGATCATGAAGAATAAAAAATCCATCACAGGGGCTTACCTTAGTGGAAGAATGCAGATTCCGGTACCGGAGCACCGCGCGGATCCGTCAGGCTGGATTAAGATTAGAGGAGCAAGAGAGAATAACTTAAAAAATGTGGATGTAGAGATCCCGCTTGGTGTGATGACCTGTGTGACAGGTGTGTCTGGATCTGGAAAGAGTTCGCTTGTAAATGAAATCTTGTACAAACGTCTTGCAAGAGATCTGAACAGAGCAAGAGTGATTCCGGGAAAACATAATGCCATTGATGGTCTGGAGCAGCTGGATAAAGTTATTGCCATTGACCAGTCACCGATTGGAAGAACACCAAGATCAAACCCGGCAACCTATACGGGAGTATTTGATCTCATCCGTGACCTTTTTGCATCTACAGCAGACGCAAAAGCACGTGGTTACAAAAAAGGAAGATTCAGTTTCAATGTGAAAGGCGGACGTTGTGAAGCCTGTGCCGGAGACGGAATTCTGAAAATCGAGATGCATTTCCTGCCGGATGTTTATGTACCTTGCGAGGTTTGCCACGGAAAGAGGTATAACCGGGAGACACTGGAGGTAAAATACAAAGGAAAGAGTATTTATGATGTACTCAATATGACCGTGGAAGAGGCATTGCATTTCTTTGAAAATGTACCAAGTATCCGAAGAAAGATGGAGACGCTTTATGATGTGGGACTTTCCTATATCCGTCTCGGTCAGCCTTCCACACAGCTTTCCGGAGGAGAGGCGCAGCGGATCAAGCTGGCGACAGAACTGAGTCGGAGAAGTACGGGAAAGACCATCTATATACTAGATGAACCTACGACAGGATTACATTTTGCAGATGTGCATAAACTGACAGAGATTCTGCATAGATTATCAGCGGACGGCAATACAGTCGTAGTCATTGAGCATAATCTGGATGTGATCAAGACAGCAGATTATATTATTGATATGGGACCGGAAGGCGGTGACAAAGGCGGAACTGTTATTGCAAAGGGAACGCCGGAAGAAGTGGCTGAAAGTCCGGTATCATACACCGGAAAATATATCAAGCCGATGCTTGAAAAATAAGTATCTTCACAAATATTTAAGGAAAAAAGGGTTGCACTTCCTGAGAAAACGAAAGATAATGATATGGATAAAAGGGATAGCAGAAAGAAAGAGGTTATATCATGGCAGTAGATATTGGAATAGATCTGGGAACAGCCAGTATTCTTGTATATGTGAAGGGAAAGGGAGTCATACTCAAAGAACCTTCTGTCGTTGCATTTGACAGAGACAGCAATGAAGTGAAGGCAATCGGCGAGGAGGCACGTCTGATGCTGGGAAGAACGCCAGGCAATATTATCGCAGTGCGTCCTTTGCGTCAGGGAGTTATTTCCGATTATACTGTGACAGAGAAGATGATCAAGTATTTTGTTCAGAAAGCACTGGGAAGAAGAACATTTCAGAAACCACGTATCAGTATCTGTGTGCCAAGCGGTGTGACGGAAGTTGAGAGAAATGCGGTACAGCAGGCGACATTTGCGGCAGGAGCCAGAGATGTCTATCTGATCGAGGAACCTGTGGCAGCAGCAATCGGGGCAGGCATTGATATTTCCAAAGCATGTGGTAATCTGATCGTAGATATCGGGGGAGGTACGACCGATGTGGCCGTGATCTCTCTTGGAGGTACGGTAGTCAGTACCTCACTGAAAGTTGCCGGAGACGATTTTGACGAGGCAATTGTACGTTATATGAAGAAAAAACACAATCTGCTGATCGGAGACCGGACCGCAGAAGACATCAAGATTAAGATTGGAACGACGTATCCTCTGATTGAAAATGAAGCGATGGAGGTCAGTGGACGGAATCTGGTTACAGGACTGCCAAAGACAGTTACGGTGACTTCGGCAGAGACAGAACGGGCACTTCAGGGAACATCCAATCAGATTATTGAAGCAATTATCAGCGTTCTGGAGCGTACGCCGCCGGAGCTTTCCGCAGATATTCTGGAACGCGGGATCATGCTGACCGGAGGTGGAGCAAAGCTTCGCGGGCTGGAAGAGATGATCGAGGAGAGAACCGGAATCAATACAATGACTGCAGAGGAGCCGACGCAGGTCGTAGCAATCGGAACCGGAGAATATGTGGAACTTATGAGCGCAAGACGGGAACTGTAAAGAATGCCGAGGCATTCTTGAACTGTCGGACAGATTTGGGACAATAGATGGAAGAGATTAAGGGATATGTAGAGCACATTGTATACCGGAATGAAGACAACGGGTATACAGTATTTAATTTGAATAATGATGACGGAGACCTGACCTGTGTAGGAAAGTTTCACTACATTGAAGAGGGAGAACTGTTGGAGCTGACGGGAGAGTACATTGTACACAAAGTGTATGGAACCCAGCTTCAGGTAGAGACTTCGAAGGTATGTCAGCCGGAAGATAAGGTGTCGATTGAACGTTATCTTGGTTCCGGAGCCATCAAAGGTGTCGGACCGTCGCTGGCAGGACGAATCGTGAAGAAGTTCGGTGGTGATACATTCCGCATTATTGAAGAAGAACCGGAGCGTCTTGCCGAGGTAAAAGGGATCAGCGAGCGGAAAGCCAGAGAGATCGCCATTCAGGTAGAAGAAAAAAAGGATATGAGGGAAGCCATGATCTATCTGCAAAAATATGGCATTTCTACGACACTGGCGGCAAGGATTTATCAGCATTATGGTCAGAGCGTTTATCGCGTAATAGAAGAAAATCCATATCAGATGGCAGATCATGTGCCGGGAGTTGGCTTTAAGACGGCCGATGAGATTGCGTCGAAGGTCGGGATACACACAGATTCCGATTACCGGATCCGAAGTGGTATTTTCTATACATTGATTCAGAGTGTCAGTGAAGGACATGTCTATCTTCTTCAGGAGGTTCTGCTATATCGTGCCAGTCAGCTTCTCGATGTAGAGATTCAGCATATTGAAAAATATGTGATGGATCTTGCTATGGAGAAAAAAGTTGTTCTGAAAGAGTCTGATGAAGGACTTCGTGTTTATTCCGCCCATTATTATTATATGGAACTCACGGTTGCAAAGATGTTGCATGATCTGAATGTAGATTTTGATGTGACACCGTCTGTTTTGGAGCATCGCATCCATATGATAGAAGAACAGGCAGAACTGGCACTGGATGACAGACAAAGAGAAGCTGTAATGGAAGCAGTGCGGCACGGAATTCTGATCGTGACTGGAGGACCGGGAACCGGAAAAACAACGACGATCAATGCAATGATCCATTTCTTTGAGGAAGAAGGAGCAGATATCCTTCTTGCAGCACCGACCGGACGTGCGGCGAAGCGCATGACAGAGGCAACCGGCTGTGAGGCTCAGACCATTCATCGCCTGTTGGAAGTCAGTGGCAATCCGGAAGATGATGATAAGAGAGATAATGTCGGATTTGGAAATGGATTTGGAAGAAATGCGGAGAATCCGCTGGAGTCAGATGTGATTATCATTGATGAAATGTCCATGGTAGATCTGCCGCTTATGAAGGCACTCCTTGACGCGATTATGCCGGGGACCAGACTGATCATGGTCGGAGACGGAAATCAGCTGCCAAGTGTAGGCCCTGGAAGAGTGCTTAAAGACATGATCGCATCGGATTGTTTCCCGGTTGTAAAGCTGGAGAAAATCTTCCGGCAGGCAAAAGAGAGTGATATTATCGTAAATGCACATAAAATTAACCGTGGAGAACCAGTCATATTGGACAATAAAAGTATGGACTTTTTCTTTTTAAAACGGTCTGATCCAAATGTGATCATTAGTGTTGTAATTACGTTGATCCAGAAAAAACTTCCAAAGTTCGTAGATGCCTCACCTTATGACATTCAGGTGCTGACACCGATGCGAAAAGGAAATCTGGGGGTGGAGAGGCTGAATAAAATCCTTCAGCAGTATCTGAATCCGCCATCACCCCAAAAGCAGGAAAAAGAAGTGGGAGACCGCCTGCTGCGTGAAGGTGACAAGGTGATGCAGATTAAGAACAATTACCAGTTAGAGTGGGAAGTCTGCACGAAATACGGAATGACCATTGACAAAGGACTGGGCGTATTTAACGGCGACATGGGAATCATCAAGAATATCAACACTTACGAGGAGACGGTTACGGTTGAGTATGACGAACAGCGCCAGGTGAAGTATCCGTATGCGATTCTTGATGAGTTGGAGCTTGCTTATGCGATCACGATACATAAAGCTCAGGGAAGTGAGTATCCGGCGGTTGTGATCCCGCTTCTTCAAGGACCAAGACAGCTTTACAACCGGAATCTGATCTATACAGCAGTGACAAGAGCAAGAAAATGTGTCACACTTGTGGGCAGTGATTCAGTATTTCAGGAAATGATCCAGAATACCAGCGAGCAGCGGCGAAATACAAGTCTGGCGGAGCGAATCCGAGAACTTGCATAGTGATCATAGAAAAATATAATAAAAAAAAGAATGTAAAATATAATAAAAAGTATGAAAAAAGCAGAGAAAGACAAGGAGAAATATGGTCAGAAAAGGTGTTGGATATTTTCTGGCCTTCTATCTGCCCTTTTTGTGGAAAGGTAAATCGTGGGGGAGTATGCCCTTTGTGCAGGAAAGCTGTGGAAAAATTAGAGATTCATGAACCGCGATGCCTGAAATGTGGGAAACCAATCCGCTGTGAAGAGAGGGAATTTTGCCATGACTGCTATAACACAGAACACATTTATGAAAGAGGGGTGTCGGTGTGGCTTCATAAACCTCCGGTGAACCAGGCAATTTACCAGTTAAAATATCATAATCAGAGATATGTTGCGAAGTATTTTGCACAGGAAATCTGTATAAAATATGCAGAAGAGATCCGAAGATGGAGACCGCAGGCACTTGTCCCGGTGCCTCTGCACAGAAAAAGGCGCAGGAAGCGTGGTTACAACCAGGCGGAGCTTCTGGCAGAAGAGATAGGGAAAATACTTGGGATTCCGGTCGTTGCGAATCTGGTAAAACGGGTTCATTACACTGGTTATCAGAAAAAGCTGGATCCCATAGGGAGAAAAAAGAATCTGGAACATGCATTTGCTCCGGGAGGAGATCCGGACAGACTTCCGACAGATTTTCAACGTGTCATTATTATCGATGATATTTACACAACAGGGAATACCGTGGATCAAGTGGCAAAAGTATTGAAAACTATGGGGTTCCAAAAAGTTTACTTTTTGACTATAAGTATTGGACAAGGGTACTGAGATTTGCTATACTGAAAATGATGTTTCATCGATAAAAAAGGATTTTGAGGTGCATATATGTTAGATGAGCGAAAAGTCAAGCTAATGACTCAGCTTGCTCTGTATGATCAGACGCAGGGAAAAGAGGATTTTAAAATCAGTGAATACTATCGAAAAGATTATGCCGGAGTGCACATTTTATATACGGTTCTGTGGGTGACAATAGGCTATATAGCAGCCTGGGCAATTGCGATGATCGCAGGACTTGATACTCTGATGGAGAAGATGTCAACAGCATTACTGATTACGTTGGTTCTCGCGGCAGTTGTTGGATATGTGGTAGTTCTTGTGTCTTATATTGGAATTGCAAGCCACCTGTATAATAAAAAGCATCAGGAAGCGAGACAGCGGGTAAAGAGATATAATCACATTCTGACGAGATTGTTGAAGATGTATGAAAAGGAGACAAAGTAATGGACAGTTTATATGTAATACGGGAGAGAATGCAGGATTTGTATTCCAGATACTCAATTGTGGCGGATAAAGCAATACAATTTGTTCTGGCGGTCATGACATTTTACATGATCAACAATAATGTAGGATTTATGAAGACACTGGCATCGCCGGTGGTGGCATTGGCACTTGCAGTTATTGCAACTTTCTTTCCACCGATCATTACAGTGATTCTGGCAACAGCACTGATCCTTGTACATATGTATTCAGTATCCATCGCAGCACTTGTTGTAACAGCATTGATTTTCCTGATCATGTATATTTTTTATCTTCGCTTTACTCCGAAGATGGCAATCGTTGTACTTTTGACACCACTGGCATTTGCACTTAAGATTCCGGTTGTTGTTCCAATCTCATGTGCACTGTTGATGTCACCGATTTCCATGGTGGCAGTGGGATGCGGAACGGTTGTATATTATATGATGGCTTACATGAAAAAAGCAGCCTCCGGTATGCAGGGCGGTTCTGTGAAAGGTATGATGGGACAGATTGGAAAATATGCAAAACAGGTCTTCCAGAATAAAGAACTGTGGATCGTCCTTGTTGCATTTATTATCTGTACACTGGTTGTTTATACGCTTCGCAAACAGGCAATCGCACATGCATGGACTATTGCAGTTATAACGGGAGCTGTTGTGAATATTGTAGTAGTGGCAATCGGAGATGTTGCTATGGGAGTCCATGCATCTTACGGTTCACTGATTTTTGGAAGTATCGGAGCAGCGGTTATCGGAGTGATTCTGGAACTGTTCTTTTTCTCCGTAGATTATTCAAGAAGTGAGAATCTTCAGTACGAAGATGATGAATACTATTACTATGTAAAAGCAGTTCCGAAGATTGTAGTATCTACACCGGAGAAGACGGTGAAGCGGATCAATGAACGACAGGAAACGGAGATCATGGATACTGCGGAAGTTAGAAAAAAAGCAAAAAAACAGGCACAGGAAAAGGCACGTCAAAGCGAGCAGGGACAAAAAAAGAAAAAACGTCCGGCATCAAAAAGACGTAATGTTATGGACGCTGATGTGGATCAGGAGCTTTTAAGAAGAAGTTTTGAAAATGATCCTGATATGAGATAAAAAAGAATTTTAAATGGGAAGATAAATAATTATAGCAAAAGGGGGTGACCGGGTGAAACAGTATATTATGCATGTATTAGGAGCTGTCAGTCAGGAACTGTATTTTCCAGATGCTCATCTGACAGATATTATTGAAATCCTGATTTTGACATATCTGATCTATCAAATTGCAATGTGGCTGATCAATACAAAAGCATGGATGCTGATGCGAGGAATTGTTGTACTTGGTATCTTTGTATTGCTTGCAGCAGTTTTTAAGATGCATACAATTTTATTTCTGGCAAGGAATTCGGTAACGGTACTGGCTACGGCGGCAGTTGTAGTATTTCAGCCGGAACTTCGAAGGGCTCTGGAAAAGCTTGGGGAGAAGCAGTTCCTGAGTTCAATCGTACCATTTGAGACGAACAAAGAAAGCAGCAGGTTCAGTGAAGATACCATGGATAGTATTATTGATGCAGCTTACAATATGGGTCGCGTGAAGACTGGAGCACTGATTGTGGTGGAACAGGCAATACATCTGACGGAGTATGAAAGTACAGGAATTAAGATGGACTGTCTCGTATCCATGCAGGTACTGATGAATATATTCGAGCACAACACACCACTTCACGATGGTGCTATCATTATCCGTGGTGACAGAATTGTATCTGCGACAAGTTATCTGCCATTGTCTGATAACATGGGGCTTAGCAAGGAGCTTGGAACAAGGCACAGAGCAGCGGTAGGCATGAGTGAGGTCAGTGATGCTCTGATCATCGTTGTGTCTGAGGAGAACGGCAAGGTATCTGTAGCACAGGGAGGTGTGCTTGACCGGGCAGTAACGAGGGAAGAACTTCGCGAGAAGCTGACTTATATACAGAATAGAAAGCCGGAGAATAAGAATTTCCTGCAACATATATGGAAAGGAAGGAATAAAGATGAAAAAAGGACTGATGAATAATTGGGGCCTTAAGATATTATCCTTCCTCCTGGCAGTGATGCTGTGGCTGATTGTGGTAAATATCGATGACCCGGTAACAACCCAGACATTTAATAATATACCAGTAGCGGTAACGAATGCAGAGGTGCTTGCGGCGACCAATCAGACTTATCAGATTGAGGATGGCACGCAGAATGTCTCTGTGACAGTACGGGCGAAGAGATCTGTACTTAATAAGATAAAAGCAGATAATATAAAAGCGACTGCAGACATGAAAGAGCTGACGCTTCAGACACAGATTCCGATCAGCGTTGAGATTACAGGAGTCAACTATGAAAGTGTAGAAGTATCTCCACGTAATCTTCAGGTGAAACTGGAAGATGAAGAGACGAAGAAATTCCCGATTGTTCCAAAGACGACAGGAACCGTCCGAGATGGCTATACACTTGGAGAGATTCAGGCAGTGCCGGAGATGGTATCTATCCGGGGACCGAAGTCTGTCATTGATTCCATCAGTAAAGTCGAGGCATCTGTCAGTGTATCCGGATTATCTGAAGACGTTGTGACAAAATCAGAGCTTGTATTATACGATAGTGATAACAATGTGATCGACCAGTCACTTCTTGCCAATAACCTTGGTACGGAAGGTGTATCTGTCAGTGTACAGGTGCTTGAGACGAAGAGCGTTAAGGTTGAATTTGATACTTCACAGATTACAGCAGCAGACGGATATTCTGTCAGCGATATCAAGTATGAGCCGGATCATGTAAATGTGACCGGCAGAGCGGAAGAACTGAAAAAGTTGAAGAAGATCTCAGTTCCGGCATCGGCACTCAATATGTCCGGACTGACTTCTAAGACAGAGAAAGTTGTGGACATCACAGATTATCTTCCGGAAGATATTTCACTGACAGATGAAAATGCCGGATCTGTAGTTGTGACTGTAGGAATTGACAAAGATGGAACAAAATCTTATGATATTTCTATGGGAGCCATCAAGGTAAATAACCTGGCAAATGGATTATCATTAAGCTATGAATCAGCAGATGTACTGGAGATTCAGATCCGCGGGCCGGGAGATATACTGGATCAATATAAGATTAGTGATAATGTAAGCATTGATCTTAAGAACTACCAGACGGCTGGAACTTATACAGTCCCGGTAACGGTAGGCGTTCCGGATGGCTGTGTGCTTGAGAGCACGGTATCTGTAAATGTTATATTAGAAGAGAAATAAGGAGCAGAGCTATGGTAAGTCAGAAAGTAAAAATCACAAATCCAACAGGACTGCATCTGCGTCCGGCTGGAATTTTCAGCAATATTGCAAACAAATTTGAGTGTCGGATCACATTTGAGTATGAGAATTCTATTGCCAACGCCAAGAGTGTACTAAGTATCCTTGGTGCCGGAATCAAATCAGGAGATGAGATTCTGCTGATCTGTGAAGGGGAAGAAGAAGAAAAAGCATTAAAAGCAATGATAGAAGCTATAGAAAGCGGGTTAGGGGAGTAATAAATTGATTCGAAATATTTTATGCTATGCAGAGGAGTCTGCCCGGAGATTTCCGGGTAAGACTGCCTTTGCAGATGAAGAGACAGCGTGCACATACGACGAACTGATCAAAAGTGCCAGAGCAGTAGGAACAAGACTGGGGAGGGAAGTAACTCCTGGGAAACCGGTTCTTGTACTTATGGAAAAAGGCGTAAAAGCTATTTATGCATTTATGGGAATCGTATCTGCAGGCTGTTTTTATATTCTGTTGGATCCGAAACTTCCGACAGAACGTCTGAGATCAGTGGTGGATACATTACAGGCAGAAGTCCTGTTGACGGATCCGGCTTATGATAAACCAAGAGAGCGTCTGGAATTTGACGGCAAAGTCATTATGATGGAAGAGGCACTTCAGACACAGGAAGATGCGGAGTATCTTGATAATGTAAGAAAACAGAGCCGGGATGTGGATCCGCTCTACGCAATCTTCACTTCCGGTTCCACTGGTGTGCCAAAAGGTGTAGTTGTAAGCCACAGATCAGTCATTGACTTTATAGAAGAATTTACGAGATTATTCAACATTACAGAACATGATGTTATTGGAAATCAGGCACCATTCGATTTTGATGTGTCGGTAAAAGATATCTACTCTACTTTAAAATGTGGAGCAACTATGCAGATCATTCCAAAGAAGTTTTTCTCATTTCCGACAAAACTTCTGGATTATCTGGTCGAGCGGGAAGTAACGACTCTGATATGGGCGGTCTCTGCACTATGCATCATATCCACATTAAAAGGATTTGATTATAAAGTGCCGCAGAAGATCCGTAAAGTTATATTCAGTGGAGAAGTCATGCCGGTGAAGCATCTGAACATCTGGAAGAAATATCTTCCGGAAGCTATGTATGTGAATGTTTACGGTCCGACTGAAATTACATGTAATTGTACGTATCATATTATTGACCGTGAGTATGAACCAGGAGAAAATCTTCCGATTGGAAGATCATTTCCAAATGAAAAGGTATTTCTCTTAGATGAAGAAGACCGGGAAGTGACAAAACCTGGAGAAAAAGGAGAAATCTGCGTATCCGGTACTGCTTTGTCACTTGGATATTACAATAACCCGGAACAGACGGCAAAAGCATTTGTGCAAAATCCATTGAATCAATCTTATCTGGAGCCAATTTACCGGACAGGAGATCTGGCATATTACGGCGAAGATGGGAATCTGTATTTCGCATCACGAAAAGATTTCCAGATCAAGCATATGGGACATCGCATTGAACTTGGAGAGATTGAGACTGCACTGGAGACAGTGGAAGGACTAGGTCGGAGCCTTTGCATGTATGATGAGGCAAAGGGAAAAATTCTTGCATTCTATGAAGGAGACCTGGAAAAGAAACAAATCGTCCGGGCAATCGGGACAAGACTTCCGGGATTCATGATTCCGAATGTATTTGTGAAAGTAGAAGAATTTCCACTTACGAAAAATGGAAAAATCGACCGTAAAAAACTGGAGGAAGCTTATGAATCAGGAAATCTTACAAGCTTATCTTAGACAGGAAGAGACTCCTGCGTATATCTTTGATCTGGATATGTTAAAATCCAGAGTTCAGATGATGAAAACGATACTGGGCGAACGGGCAGAAATCTGTTTTGCAATGAAAGCCAATCCATTCCTGATCGGACCGTTAAAGGATACGGCAGACAAATTCGAGGTATGTTCCCCAGGAGAATTTCACATTTGTGAGACAGTCGGAATTCCAATGGAGAGAATTGTACTGTCCGGTGTGAATAAGGAAAAATGCGACATTACCCATGCGATGCATACTTACGGGAATGCAGGCGTGTATACAATCGAATCCAGGAAGCATCTGGAGCTTTTGGAAATGTGTGCAAAAGAAGAAAACATTACGATTCATGCACTGATCCGTGTGACAAGTGGAAACCAGTTCGGCATAGATGAAGAAGAAGTTTTTGATATTGTTTCTAAAAAGGACTACTACCCGCATGTGCGAATTGAAGGGATTCAGTGCTATTCCGGTACTCAGAAAAAGAAGTTCTCTAAGATTGAAAAAGAGCTGCACTGGCTGGATGACATACTTACCCGTCTGAAAGAAACATGCAATTATGATGCTGAAGTTCTGGAATATGGACCGGGATTTTATATCCCTTATTTTGAAAATGAAGAAGAGGTAGATGATGAGTCATTGCTGCAGCAATTTGCAGATACGCTTGCGACATTAAAATTTCAGGGGAAAATCACTTTGGAAATGGGACGCTATATTGCAGCATACTGTGGTTATTACGTGACTCGCATTGTAGATCAGAAAATCAATCATGGACAGAATTACTGTATCGTAGATGGAGGACTGAATCATCTGAATTACTACGGACAGGCAATGGCTATGAAGATGCCGCATCATAAACACATTCCGGATGCTCCATCGGAGGCATCGGACGAACAATCAGAAGAACAATCAGAAGTTCTTTGGAACATCTGTGGCTCTCTATGTACGGTCAATGATGTACTGGTGAAACAGATGCCGCTGAAACAAGCAAAGATTGGCGATGCTCTTGTATTTGAACGGGTGGGTGCTTATTCTGTAACAGAAGGAATCTATCTCTTCCTGAGCCGGCGCATGCCAAGGATTCTGTTCTGGTCTGAAAAAGACGGATTTACAGAGGCCAGAAAAGCAACAGAAAGTTACCCGATCAACACGGAATGTACAGAAAAAATGAAAAATTAGAAAAGGAGATAATAACTATGGAAAAATTAATTGAGATTTTAGAGGACATTCAGCCGGATGCTGACTATGAGACATGTACAACATTGATTGATGATGGAATCCTGGATTCTTTTGCAATCCTGTCTATCGTAGGAGAATTGGAAGACGAGTTCGATGTATCAGTAACACCTGCTGACATTATTCCGGAAAACTTTAACTCAGCACAGGCACTTTGGGCTATGGTACAGAGACTGCAGGCTGAATAAGAGAATGAACTGGGACACGAGAATGACAAAAAGTACCATGTTGACACGAGAAAATGCCTGACATGGTACTTTTTTATGTTTTGCGATAACATTTTTTTATCGCAGGTAGTCCGGCCAGTCTTTGGCCGGATGATACATCAGAAAAGTGGAAAGGCTGGCTAAAAAGTCTCCGACAGATGGTCTTGCGGTCATGCGATATCCAACAACAATCTGGAATAAAAATTGGTTCTTCTCCCAGATGACTGCAATCATTGTACGGATATTCCGTTCAACGCAAGGAAGCGCAATTTCGCAGGATTCGGCAACTTTTGGGTAAAGTCTGGTGGTAAGAGATGTCAACAGCTGTTGGTCCGCCAGAACATATTGAAGAGCTGTTACGGCTGGCGTAAAGCCGGCATAGACCGGAGAAGCACCAAGAGTCCGAAGCAGCTGTTCAATATCCTGTGCTGAGACATCAGAACCAGATAAAGGAACCAAAAAAACCCCTCCTTTTCAACAAATCTCACCTTATTATAACAAAAACGAATAGGTATGCAACATTTAAACTAGAAAAAGAATAGTTCCGTATTATGAGACAAAATGTTATAATTGAAGCAGTGCCAGAGGATTTGGTTCATAAATTGACGAAAGAGAAAACAGGTGACAGCATGCAAGTAGGATTGAACATTAAGATTAAAAGAATCGGAAGAGGGTATACACAGGATGAGATTGCAGATGCCATCGGTGTCGCCCGTTCTACATACACAAGATACGAGTCAGACAAGAGACTGCCGGATATATACAAATTATGTGCACTGGCAGATTATTTTGATGTATCATTGGACGACCTGGTGGGAAGAGACTGGAAACCGAAAAAAGATCACAAAGGGCGGAACATTGCAATCAAACCACAGCCGAAATGTATATAAGGTAAGAGACGGAAACAGAATAAAGGCAGAGGGACATGATATCCAGTGATTGTAAAAAGACATTCACTGGATATGTTTTATTGCGGGAAAATACAGTGTGTGGTATAATCATGGAAGTTTAACAGGTGTTTGTGGAGTAGAAAGAATTTTATATGGAAAAGAATACAAAGGATAAAAAATGGTTAAAAATCACAGGTGCGGTGTGTTCATTTATTGTTATAATAGTAGCTGTTTTAATATGCTTCAGCATAAAATGGATGTTTGATACGTGGACGAATCTTTCGATGGAAGAGCTGGTCTATCATCTGACAGCACCGTTAGAAGGAACGAATGAAGAAATGATCTGGCAGTATGTCAGAGTTTGTGTGGTGCCGACCATTCTGATCATGGCTGGAATCAGCGCATTGGTAGTTTTTGGACGTAAGAAAGAAAAACCATATTGGAGAGTTATTGCCGGAGCAGTTGTTATCTCAGTTTTAGCGCAGACTTGTTCTGTATATGGAGCGTGGAAAAAACTGGACATAGGCGGCTATATGGCAAATCAGGGAGAAGTATCTACATTTATCGATGATAATTATGTGGATCCAAGAAGTGTGGAGATTACTTTCCCGGAGCAGAAGAGGAATTTGATTTACATTTTCCTTGAATCTATGGAAACAACTTACGCAGATACAGAGAATGGCGGAGCATCTGAGAAAAATGTAATCCCGGAGCTCACAACTCTGGCTCAGGAAAATGAGGATTTTTCCGGAAAAGATGACACGGCACTGAATGGTGGATATTCTATGCCGGGAACAACCTGGACTATGGGAGCGATGTTCGGTCAGACTTCCGGTTTGCCGCTAAATATTTCTATTGATGCAAACGATATGGACACGCAGGATAATTTCTTCCCAGAGATTATTACAATCGGTGATATCCTGGAAAGTGCAGGATATTCCCAGACATTGATGTTAGGTTCTGATGCAACATTTGGCGGGAGAAGAAATTATTTCACCCAGCATGGGGATTATAATATTAAGGATTATAATTACGCAATCGAACAGGGATGGATTCCGGAAGATTACAAAGTATGGTGGGGATATGAAGACCAAAAGTTATTCAGTTATGCGAAAGAAGAACTTCAGAATCTCGCTGCAGGCAGCGAACCATTCAATTTGACGCTTCTTACAGTAGATACACATTTTGAAGATGGGTATCCGTGTGAGATATGTCCAACTACATATGGGGATAATCAATATGCAAATGTTATGGCATGTTCAAGCAAGCAGGTGGATGAATTCGTAAAATGGATCCAACAGCAGGATTTTTATGAGAATACTACAATTGTAATTTCGGGAGATCACCCGACTATGGACAGTGACTTCTGCGAAGATGTAGATGAGGATTATACAAGAAAAGTGTACACCACATACATCAATGCAGAAGAGGATGCATTATCGTCACGAAGAGTATATACAACATTTGACAATTTTCCTACAACATTAGGAGCGCTTGGTGTTCAGATTGAAGGAGACAGACTGGGACTTGGAACGAATCTTTTTTCCTCTACACAGACACTGGTAGAACGCTATGGGATTGATATGGAAGAGTCCGAGCTTAAAAAGAAATCAGAGCTGATTGACAAGCTGGCAGATATAGATGAGAATAGTGAGGAACTTTTATTAAGACAAGGAAAAGTGCCAACAGGTGAAATAGCAGTCGGAGAGTATGATTATCATACCGCGGCGTTACCTGTTATTGTTTATAACATTGCAAATGATGACAGTATTGCATCTGTAACAGCAGCGGTTTGGCACAATGAAGATCAGAGTGATCTGCAATGGGTGGAGTTACCGCAGAACGAAGATGGGACATATTCGACAAATGTGAACATTGCCAATTTTAATTTTGTATTGGGAGAGTATCATATACACGTATATGCTGTAAACACAGATGGACAGCAGTATTTCCTCGGAGAAGGAATGGGAAGTGTGCAATAAAAAGATGAAAAATATAAAACAGTATTTAGACTTGACTTTTTGGAAATTTATTTTAGTTGGAATTATAAACACACTTGTGGGGACAACAGTAATGTTCGTAGCATATAATCTGTGCCATCTGAATTACTGGGTATCGTCAGCATCCAATTATGTTGTGGGCAGTATTGTGAGTTACTTTTTAAATAAATATTTTACCTTTCAGGATAAGAAAAAATCCTGGAGACAGGTGGGAATATTTGTAGTTAATATTACGATCTGCTACTTGCTGGCATATGGTCTGGCAAAACCATTTGTCAACTGGATACTCGCCGGACAAGCTACAGTTGTTCGTGATAATGTATCGATGTTGGTCGGAATGGGAGCATTTGTAGTGTTCAATTATTTGGGACAGAGGCTGGTAGTTTTTAAAAGATAAGTTTGTATTACATTATGAGGGAAAAGGAAAAGAGTAGACGAATTTGTTAAATAGTGTACTTATGATAAAAGAAATGGCCGCAAAAGCGGCCATTGTCCGGCTATTTTAAATTTTTAGTTGTTTCTGGGGTAGTGGAAAAATGAAGTGGTAATTAATTTTTACTTTTTGTGATATATTCTTTTATATCTTTGAAGAATCCAGCAATCATTATTATCATGATAATTCCAATCGGAAATGCTGAGATAATGCTGATGCTTTGTATATTGTTCATGGAACTTTCAGAGAAGACCAGTGCAATTGGAAGTACTATTAATAATACACACCACAGTAATT
This sequence comes from Dorea sp. 210702-DFI.3.17, assembly GCF_020560825.1. NCBI lineage: Bacteria > Bacillati > Bacillota > Clostridia > Lachnospirales > Lachnospiraceae > Dorea > Dorea sp. 210702-DFI.3.17. The sequence goes on along the minus strand of NZ_JAJCNB010000029.1, from coordinate 5,240 downwards.
CAATTAGTTTATGAGGATGTTCATTTTCTCCAAGTTCTTTGTAGCTATAGCAAGCTGCTGTATAAGCAATTGAATCAAATGAGGTTGCATAAAATGCAATCATACATAAAACAGTGATTACAAGAATTACTTTTGAAATTGGCATTGTATCGATAATATTTAGTATCAATCCATAGAGATCACCATCTGTAGCATACTGTGCAATAAAATCTGTAGCTCCACTTGTCTGAATTCCGAGACCGTAATTTCCAAGTACAATAAAACTTACGATTGTTGAACCAACACCAAAAACATATCCTCCAAGAATTGTCTGTTTAATTGTTCTTCCGCGTGAGATATTTCCAATAAAAAACGGAGCAGCAACAGACCATACCATCCAGTAAGCCCAATAATAAATGGTCCAGTCTTGAGGAAAGTTATTTGTACGTTCCGGATCAGTATAGGTACATAATCCAATAAAATTCTGAAACATTTTTCCTAAACTTTGGAAACCATTCTCAATAATAAATTTTCCCTGTCCTCCAGTAACTAAAACAATTAGTAAAAGACCAAAGAAAAGGTAAATACAGAGTTTGGCTAAAAAGCTGATTCCCTTAAATCCATGCAATACAGCATATGTATATACAACACAGGTGATAAGAAGAATTATAATTGTAACAACAGTTCTACTAAGCGTAATGCCAAATAATTTTACAATAATTGCAGCTAAAAGTGGGGTGGCTACACTGAAAGTAGTGGCTGTACCAGCTAAAAGTGCAAACAATGCAAATAAATCAATGATACGTCCGAGAATTCCATCGGCCTGTTTTCCAATAATCGGGCGGCAGGCTTCAGAATAGCGCTGTCGATTTCTTTTTTTAACATGTAGCATAAATCCAAATACAACTGCAAGCACGAGATAAAATGCCCATGGAATAAAGCTCCAGTGAAACAGTGGGAAAACACCAGCCCATTCCGTGACTGAACCAAGTTCCTCAAGGTGAGGATTTGTTGCATACATGACCCATTCAGCAAATGAATAGAATAAGATATCTGCTGCCAGACCACATGTAAACATCATGCTTCCCCACACAAAAAAGGAATACTTTGGTTTTTCATTTGGCTCACCAAGAACTACATTTCCATATTTGGAAAAGGATAGGAAAATGGAAATCACTAATACACCTATACCAATAATTAAATAATAGATTCCCATTGTGTTCCCGAAGAAATATCGGACTTTGCTGATAATGTCATTTGATGCGTCTGGGAAGGCGAAGAGTACACCTGCCAATGCCATAATTATAATAAATGGCGCTAAGGTAATTAACCAGTCTATTCTACTGCTTTTTAATTTGTTCATTTAAATTTCCTCCAATTTCTGAGTGGCATAATAATATTTATAGTTCTGTCCAGCATGAAAGGTAAAACCCGCTGCTGCGTTATTTTTATCTTTAAAAGCTTTTATTTCTTTTATCTGCCCTTCGTTGATACCTAAATTAGTAGCAATTTTTTTTAATATTTCTGACCGGGTGTTTGTTGTGTACGACTGGTCAAAAATTCGAAGTTCATCCAAAGTATCGAATTCAAAAATGAAATCCGATGGATATTTACGAATCTTCATTTGAAGTTCGGCAATGTGTTCAATATAAATGGATTCCCACAGTTTATCAGCGGTTTCTGGATTGTTGTATTCATTTTCAAGGATTGATAAAAACTTTTTACTGAATTCTTGTGACCAAAATACATGACCAAGCATTACCCAAGAATTGTTACCGCCGACAACGACATTTTGTATTATACCGTCCTTTTCGGTGATGCACCATTCTTCAGTTCTTCCGTTTATGTACACTGCTGAATAGTAGCTGGCGTCAACGTCAGTTTCAAATGGATTTTCGAGAAAGTAATTATCGGAGGAACAGATATAGCTGTTTTTTAAATAATTTCTGGCGGCATAAATACTGGAATTATTGTTACGGATTAAATAATCCGGATTGTGAATGAGAATTACTTTATATTTTTCTTTCAGATATTCAAATTGTTCTGCCATATATCCGGTGATTATAACAATCTCTTCAATTCCAGCTTTTCGAAGTTGGCGGATCTGTCGTTCAATTAATATTTCTCCCCGGACTTCGATTAATGCTTTGGGTCTTTCAAATGATAACGGTGCAAAACGACTTGATGTTCCTGCTGCCATAATAATTGCATTATCTACCTTCATTTGTCTCCTCCATAAAAATTTTATAGTAATCTTTAGCATATCGATACTGGCGTAAAGAATATTCTCCAAAATCTACACCAAGGTTGCGTTTGTATTCACACCAGTTGCTCCAAAGAAGTCCACCAGCAGCGATGTAACAATAGATTTTAATTCTTGTTTCTTTGTTACAGCCTTCAGTAAAGTACATTCTGATTAATTCGTCAATCTGTTCTTTGTTATAAAGCGAATAGATAGCAAACATTGCGATATCAACATGAGGATCTTGCATTCCAGCATATTCCCAATCAATAAGTCGGATATCTTCCTGACCTTGGTCATCTGTGACAAACAGGAAGTTGTCAGGAACTGCATCAATATGAGTTAATACTTTTTTTGCAATATGTGCATCAATATAAGATTTTAGAGACAATACATTGTCTTTTGTTTTCTGATAATCTCTATAGATAGAAGGTTTCCCATTCCAGAGATTTTCATAAAAATTAATTTGACCAAAGATATCGAAATCATGGTCAACTGATAAATGCATTTCGTGAAATTGATGGAGCCGATTCATACATTTTTGCACATCATTTTGATCATTTGGATTACAAACTCTTGCGTGGTTTAAAAATTTTGTAATCTTATAACCGTTTTCCGGATTAATATATTCAATGTCATCACAGAGATGCTTATCTTGGATAACATGATAAACCTGTGCTTCTTCACGTCTGTTAATCAGCTGATCGGTTCCTTCACCTGGAATACGCATAATGTGTTTAAAACCACCACATTCAAACAGGAAAGAACGATTTGTCATGCCTTTTTTCAGGACGGTAATGTTTGTAATCTGTTCAGGCTCTGTATGGAGCGCATCAGCAGCAATTTGCAAAACATCAGATTGCAAGTGATTAGAATTGCTGTCCAATTCACGCAACTGCTCGAAAGTATTGATTTCTACAATATTAGAAGAGAGTACCTCCCTTGCCATAACGATCATCTTATCGTGGTCGTATAAGGTCTCTTCCCAAAAACTTCCATCATAGCGGGAATCTTTATCTAATTCTTGTAGTCGTTTCTGTACAATGGAAGCTTCATCTTTGAGCAAGTAACTGATACCAATCATGGAGTTTCCTCCGGAAGAAGGAGAAATAGTTGTTAATTCCATTTTGCGATTGATACGTACAGAACTGTCATTGTCTATTAAGTCACTGACCATGTACCAGGAATAAAGTTCATGCTTGGAAAATGGATTCTGATCACACCAAATATCACAAGGAACAATATATGAATTGGATAAATAATCAGATGCCAGTTTCAAAGAATGAAGATTGTTCTTCGAGGCATATTCTGAATTTACAACTAACTCTACATTATATTCATCTATCAAGTATTCGTATTGTTCTTTCATAAAACCTACAACAACATAGATATTGTGAATATTCACTTCATGGAGTTGTTTGATGAGACGTTCAATTAATGGCTCTCCATGTACTTCTAAGAGTCCTTTAGGAACTTCTGTATTGATTGGAACCATACGCATTCCAAAACCCGCTGCCAGAATAATTGCGTTTTTAGGCGCGGATGCATGTATCATATCCAAAGCCTTTTTGGTTGGCTGTATTTCTTCATTTATATACCCTTCCTGGAGTAAATTTTTAATAGATCGATTAACAACTCCGAGAGAGTGACCGGATGTTTCAACCAGTTTTCTTTGGTTTGTATAAGTAAAAGATATAATGCTGTTCAAAATATCACATTCTTGAATGTTCATGTACTAGCCTCCTTTATATAATATGAACAAAACTGATTTTACTATAAAAAAATGAGGATGTCAATAAATCATATGGTCGGAACTGCAGAAACACAGAAGGAAAACACAGAAGTTGTTGTATGAAAGTAGGTTAATCTTGAAAAGCATAAAAGTGTAGGATATAATGTATATAATTAAATAAAATGAACGGAAGATGAGAGGGAGGTAAGTGAATGAAAAGAAAGTCGATAATATATTTAGGAGTAGCGTTGATATCTTTTGTGCTGTTGAATGGAAATGTACGAGCAGAAGAAAACATTCAGCTGACAGATACAGATATCGAATCTATAGGAGATAACGATGCTGTGAAATCTGAAATGCACTTCGGTTGGTTATTAGTTGATTCGAAATGGTATTATTTTGAAGAGCCGAATATGGAACATCCAGGTGTAATGGTGAAAGATTGTGTGATGACAATTGGGGATGGTACATATTTTTTTGATTCTAATGGATGTATGTTAACAGGCTGGATAAGAAAACCGGAAGGTTGGTATTATGCAGATGAAAGCGGCCGAATGGTTAAAGGGTGGAAATATATAAATGGAGCATATTATTATTTCGATGCAGCTAATGAAGAGCATCCAGGATTGATGTTATGTGATGGAAAGTATGAAATAGAAGGAGACACATATTTCTTCGAAGGCGGCGGCTGCATGTTGAGAGGTTGGATAAGAGAACCAGAAGGATGGTATTATGCAGATGACAGTGGTCGGATGGCAAAAGGCTGGAGATATGTAAATGGAGCATATTACTATTTAGATGGAAGTAATCAGAATTATCCTGGTTTAATGTTATGTGACGGGAAATATGAAATAGAAGGAGAGGTATGTTTTTTTGAAGGTGGTGGTTGTGCACTAACAGGCTGGATAAGAGAACCAGAAGGCTGGTATTATGCAGATTCTAATGGACGGACAGCTCGAGGCTGGAGATATGTAAATGGAGCATATTATTATTTAGATGGAAATAATCAAGAATACCCGGGGTTAATGGTTTGCGATGGAAAATATGAAATAGAAGGAGATACATATTTCTTTGAAGGCGGCGGTTGTATGCTGACAGGCTGGATAAGAGAACCAGAAGGCTGGTATTATGCAGACCCAAGTGGACGAAGGGCTCAAGGTTGGAGATATGTAAACGGGGCATATTATTATTTAAATGGAAACAATCAAGAATACCCAGGGTTAATGGTTTGTGATGGAAAATATGAAATAGAAGGAGATACATATTTCTTTGAAGGCGGCGGTTGTA
>NZ_JAJCNB010000028.1:0-32675 GCF_020560825.1 Dorea sp. 210702-DFI.3.17 | reverse complement strand
AGCGACAGCTTATTTATATTATCACATTCACAATCGCTTGTCAACAACTTTTTTAAATTTATTTTTCACTCTCTTTACATTAGACATCTCTGTCTTGTAAATTAGCTTTATTAGAATATCACGTTCATCGACATTTGTCAACAACTTTTTTATTCTATTTTCATCTTCTATCTTGTAATAAGATATCGGATTAACGGAGAAAGAGGGATTTGAACCCTCGCGCCGCTATTAACGACCTACTCCCTTTCCAGGGGAGCCCCTTCGGCCAGCTTGGGTATTTCTCCAAATTGACTTCTCAAAAATTCATTTTTAAATTCGATTTAAAAATTTACTTTCAATTTCTTTAAAATTTATTTTCAAATCAGTCCGTTGATTACTATACAATATCTCGTCACATTTGTCTAGTCCTTTTTTTAATTTTTTTGTAACTTTTTGTATGCACTCCGCTGAACAATGAATATGCCTCCTGACAAGTTCTTTCTTAAGAAAGCAAAAAATGTCTGACATGCAAAGAGTCTCTCACCCTCACATACCAGACATTTATTATTATTTTATACTTTACTTTTTAGTTTATAGCTCTTATTGACCAAAGTTTTGCATAGTCATTGTGCATACAAGTCCAGACTCTGCGTCAAAGTCAATCTCGCAGCTCTTGTAGTAACTGTCACCTGAATACCAGCTATACATAGACAGACTGTCTCCGTCATATGTGTCATCTGCTTCTCCATAAGCTCCAGTTACTGCATCTTTTGAAGCACCCATCTGAAGCCCGCCTGGGAATATCACAGTGAGTCCGCCATTTTCCAGATCATAGTCATCTACAGAAACGCCACCGATCAGGCAGTCTTTTACTTCCATCGCTGTATCTGTATTGTTGATTGCATATGCCATAATCTCATTATCATTGGCATCCTCGAAATAAACCAACTCATATTCGTTAGCATTCACCATATAATTTTCCGCTGTATAATCCGTATCCATACTCAGACCTGCTGCCTCAATATCGGCTTTTGTGCATGGAAATGTCAGGACTTTATCATTGATCTGTACTGTATAACTGTCCCAGCTTGTGCCAAGTTCACCGCTGGCTACTGCCGGTTCTGTACTCTTTGCTGCTTTATCTGACTTATCACTGTCATCCGCTTTTTTAGAATCATTCTTATCTTCGATTACATTTTCCACAACATTAGATACCGGATCGTCGTCGAAATCGCTGCTTCCAATTCCAATCACAATTGCAAATATAATATAAAAGATAGATACTACAAGCGCAGCTACTGTTCCGATAATCGTAAACATCTTCGCTTTCTTTGCTGCATTCTGCGCTCCGGCATAATCTCCACTTCTCTGTAGAGAATTGATTTTGCAGGCATATACAATTGCCACAATGCCCAGTGGCAGACAGCACAGTAATGTTGAAATGATAGCGAATATTAAATAGGTTGTTCCATTGATCGGCTTCTGCGGCTGACCATAAGTCCCATTATTAGCATTATAATCTGCAGACGTGTTCTGTCCTGTACTTCCATACTGGTACGGGTTCTCGTTATTCTGTCCTGCGCTTCCATACTGGTATGGGTTCTCGTTATCCTGTCCTGCGCTTCCATACTGATATGGGTTCTCGTTATTCTGTCCTTCACTTCCATACTGGTACGGGTTCTCGTTATTCTGTTCCGCACTTCCATACTGATATGGATTCTCATTCTGTGCTCCACTTCCATTATCTGTTCCTGGCACGCCATATTCATAAGGATTCTGGTTTTCCTGCTGCTTCGCTTCTGCTGATTGTTCTGACTGTTCCTGCTTCTCCTCCGGCTCTACCGGTGCGCCACATGACGGACAGAACTTTGATTCTTCCGGCAAATCATTTCCGCAAAATTTACACTTCATACTCATTCCTCCTTTTATCTGACCCTTGTCGGGGATAGTAACACAAATGGATATGCATTTACATTTCTCAATACTCCGTATATCAGTATAACTGCCAATATTGTCCATAGTATCCACATCGGTATCTGGCGGCTTATGCTTTCTCTGCCTGTAAATAGCCACTGGCACGCGCATAATGCCAGGTATGCGCCTATCCACGGCAACAAAAGTACAAGCAACGGGTTATAGCGAAATGCCTGATAAATCTGACCGTGCAAAATGCAATAGCATGCGCGACCTGCTCCACACCCCGGACAATAATAACCAGTCAGAGCGTAAATAATACATATCAACCATTTTGTATCTTTAGGACTATGATAATATAAAAATCGGCTTTCAGCAAGCATTATTGATAATATAGCTGCTGATAAAATCAGGCGGAACTGCCACTTGATTCTTCCGTCTTTTTCACAAATGTAATGTTTTATTTTTTGTGTCATTTTTTCCGTCCCCCGTTATGCAAAAAGGAGTTCCGCATCTGCGAAACTCCTAAAACGGAGAGGGTGGGATTCGAACCCACGCGCCCTTGCGGACAAACGGTTTTCAAGACCGCCTCGTTATGACCACTTCGATACCTCTCCATCTATGTAATTGATATCGCTCTGTCAGCGACGATAGTTATCATATCATATACCCATTGCACTGTCAAGAATAATTTTTGATATTTTTTCTTTTTTGTGAACCTTTTTTATGAACCAGCATAAACTATTTATGATATTTTTCTTTGCGTTTCGCAAGAAATACTTTTGCGATTTCCAGATCTTCCGGTGTTGTGATCTTGATATTTTCGTAAGAGCCTTCATATAATTTAACCGGTACTTTCATCATCTGTTCCACTACCATAGCGTCGTCAGTGATATTATCCGGCACCTCTTCCATCAGCTTTGCATAAGCATTTTCTATGAGATCTGCCTTAAAAATCTGTGGAGTCTGTACCGCCCAGATTAATTTTCTTGGCGGTGTATTCACTGCAAACTGATCTGCATCCACCAGTTTGACCGTATCTTTGCTCGGCATTCCGGCTACACAGGCACCGAATTTTTCTACATTTTCATATCCACGCGTAAGAATCTGCTCGTCCACGAACATTCTGGCACCATCATGAATGAATACGTATTCCGGCTGTTCTTTGAGAGCATGAAGTCCGCGTAGTCCTGCCCATACAGAATCATAGCGTTCTTTTCCACCTGGGATGACCGAGCGTACTTTTGTAAGCTGATACTTTTCTACGATCTCGTCACGGACCCAGTTTTCCTGCCCTTCACCTACTACAAGTACAATATCATCGATGATCGCGGATTTTTGAAATGCATCCAAAGTATAAAAAATGATTGGTTTTCCGGATAATTCAATATACTGTTTTTGTATGGCGGTTCCCATACGTTTCCCCTGACCGGCAGATAATACGATTGCCGTACATTTCTTCTTATCCATATATTTCCCTCATTTTCCTCGTTTATATTGACGTTCTTATTCTTAATTTCTGTATCTGCTTTTACGTATTGCCTTAAGGTTCTTCTACCGTTCGCCCAGTTTCAGATTCGGCACTGCATTGAGATCCCATCCGCTTCTTGTGCCGTTGATATACTCATAGTAAGCTGCCACGCCAATCATTGCTGCATTGTCGGTACAGAAAATCGGAGACGGATAATAGAATTCTACCCCTCTCTTTTCGCACGCCTCTTTCATGGCTGCGCGAAGTGCGCTGTTGGATGCAACACCACCGGCAATCGCCAGCTTGTCCACATGAAATTCTTCCACTGCATGCATCGCATTTGCCACAAGAACATCTGTCACGGCTTTCTGGAACGATGCTGCAATATCTGCCTGGTTGTATTCGATTCCTTTCATCTGGCAGCCGTTGATATAGTTCAGAACTGCGGATTTCAGACCACTGAAGCTAAAGTCATATGGTGCATCTTCAACGTGTGCGCGTGGAAATGCAATGGCTTCTGGGTTTCCTTCTTTGGATACTTTATCAATCTTTGGTCCGCCCGGATACCCAAGTCCGATCGCGCGTGCGACTTTATCAAATGCTTCTCCTGCCGCATCGTCTCTTGTGCGTCCGATAATGTCAAATTTGCCATAATCTTTGACTCGCACAAGATGTGTATGTCCTCCTGAAACGACCAGTGAGAAAAATGGCGGTTCCAGATCTTTGTGCTCAATGAAATTTGCTGCAATGTGTCCTTCAATATGATGCACTCCGACTAATGGTTTCTTTGCTGCATATGCGATGGCTTTTGCCTCTGCTACACCGACCAGAAGTGCGCCTACAAGCCCCGGTCCGTAAGTAACTCCGATGGCAGTAATATCGTCTAATGTAACATTTGCCTCATCAAGAGCCGCCTGTACGACCTGATTTATCTTCTCTATATGCTTTCTTGATGCAATCTCCGGCACAACACCTCCGTAGAGAGTATGCAGTGCGATCTGGGAAGAGATTACATTTGAAAGAACTTCTCTTCCGTTCTTTACGACTGCTGCTGCCGTCTCATCACAGGAGCTTTCAATTGCAAGAATCAATACATCTTCTTTCATATTCTATCCCTTCAATCTTCTGAATTCATTTTCATTAATCTGAAAATGTCAGTTCTACCGTTCGTTTATCTTTTGCTGCTATGGAATTCGGGAAGATTTTCTTCACCTCGTCCATATATTCTTCCGGGTGCGTCAGCGACGGACTATAATGCGTCAGCCACATTTCTGCGACTTCTGCTTCTTTTGCAAGCTGCGCTGCCTCGTAAAATGTCATATGCTTGTATTCTTTTGCTTTTTTCAGCTTATCCTTCTCACCGTACATTCCTTCGCAGATAAATAGATCGGAACCTTTCGCGTTGTTGCGGATAGAGTCCGTCGGTCTCGTATCTGTGCAGTATGTCAGTTTAATTCCTTTTCGCGCAGGTCCAAGAACCATGTCCGGTGTGTATAAATTGTCTCCGTCCTGGACATTTTCACCTTTTTGCAGACTGCCCCAGAACTTCTGCGGAATTGCCGCTTCATTTGCACGATCCACGTCGAACTTCCCGGCGCGGTCGATTTCCATCGTGTAGCCATAGCAAGTAACGTTATGATTTACGCGAAATGCTTTCAGGCGATAGCCATTCATCTCAAATATCTGCTCCGGCTGTGTGATTTCGATGTATTTTATCTGAAATGGCAGTTCCGGCGCAATAACGCGAAGTGAGTTGACTACCCGCTCCAGTCCTTTCGGTCCAATCAGAGTCAACGGTTCCGTGCGGTCTGCATTTCCCATAGTCAGGAGCAGGCCCGGGAGTCCGCTGATGTGGTCGCCGTGGTAATGTGTGAAGCAAATCACATCGATGGGTTTGAAACTCCAGCCTTTTTCTTTTATTGCAATCTGCGTACCTTCTCCGCAGTCAATTAGAAGACTGCTGCCGTTATATCTCACCAGAAGCGAGGTGAGCCAGCGGTACGGGAGGGGCATCATGCCGCCCGTTCCCAACAAACATACGTCTAACATATTTTACCTCTTATCCGGAACCGCCAGGCAAATGTCCTGCCGGTCCGCTTGTTTTTGATTTTCTTCAGCGTCCGGATATTCGTGCAGACTCTGAATCAGATTTTTATTTTAAATTCGCTTATAATTTCATCGTAGCACTGCTCGCAGAGGTCAAATTCGTCCAGCCGGTTGTCTTTTTCCGAGAAATAGCCCCAGCGCTTGGATACTTCCAGTACGTCCTCGCGGGGAACCCCTTGGATTACCGGAATACTTCTGCCACAGCGGTTACAGATGATCTTATCGATTTCTTTTGTTTCTTTTACAGTTGTATGATACTGGCGCATACAATTCCTCCTTGAAGTCTAGTGTGCCTGTGTGGAAAATGTGTGGTATCTGCCACCCGGGCACCGGATTGATTCATTACGCCTATATTATATCTGGTCAGATGCGCATTTCCCAGTGGGAAGTGTTGGAGCATCTGCCAGTTCATTTCCAACTTCATTTTTCATGCAGCCGCGCCTAGCTTTTGGACAGGCTTCAGGCTCGGTCGCTGCCTAGCTTTTGGACAAGCTTCAGGCTCGATCGCTGCCTAGCTTTTGGACAGGCTTCAGGCTCGGTCGCTGCCTGAAGTTTCGACTTCACAACTCATAAGTATAGCATCTTCCGGCGGGTTTGCATAGAAATTCTTTCGCACACCGTCTTCGACAAATCCTGCGGCCTTGTAAAAATGTATTGCTGTTTCATTGGAAATACGAACATCCAACAGCCATCTTGTAATATTCTGCTCGTAACTAAATGCACGCATTTTTTCAAGAAGTCTTACAGCCAACCCCTGCCGGCGATGTTGCGGAGATGTCGCAATTCTGGCGATTTCTCCCTCATCTAACACATAATAAAAAATCACATAGCCAAGGAGTTGTGGCTTGCCTGCATGCTCCGGCGCCGTTGAAGCGCAGGAGCATGGCGGCGCTTGTCTGCTTATAATACTCCAAATCCGTGCCTGAGGATTTTCAAGCGTATCCCTGATACTTTTTTCACTCCATGGATCCGGAAAGATATCGGATTCCAGCGCTGCAATCTCAGAAATATATTGCTGTTGGTCTTTTTTTATTTCTATTATTTCCATATCTTCTATCTTTTGGTTTTTCTATATTGCTTCTAGGCTCCATCTTATTATAGCTTCTTAAATATCCTGGATCAGCTCGTCTATTGCTTCTTCACTTGTTGCCCAACTTGTACAGAAGCGCACTGCCGCATAGTCTTCATCTATCTGTTCCCAAAAACTAAACTGATATTTCTGTGCTAATTTTTCGCGGTCTTTCTTTGACAAAATCGGATACTGCTGGTTCGTGTAAGAATCAAAATACATTTTATATCCTTTTTCAAGAAATGCATTTTTTAACTTCATAGCTAATTTGTTTGCGTGAGCTGCAATTTTGAAATATAAATCGTCTGTAAACAATGTATCAAACTGGATTCCCAGAAGACGTCCTTTGGCCAACATTGCTCCACTCTGCTTCATGCAGTAACGAAAATCTTTCTTAAGAGCGGATTTTGTGATTACGACTGCCTCGCCGAAAAGTGCTCCTACCTTCGTTCCCCCAATATAAAATACATCTGTATTTGCTGCAATATCTGCCAGTGTCATGTCTGATTTTTCAGACATTAATCCATATCCCATTCTTGCTCCGTCCATGAATAATGGCAGGCCAAGTTCTTTACAGGTTGCGTAAAGTTCCTGTAATTCAGACTTGCTGTAAATTGTTCCATTTTCCGTCGGATGGGAAATGTAGACCATGCCCGGCTGTACGATGTGCTCATGATCTGCGTCATTCCAGTGCGCATCGTAATATGCGCGCACCTGTGATGCTGTAATTTTTCCGTCTTTGCTTGGAAGTGCCAGGACTTTGTGTCCAGTTGCTTCGACCGCGCCTGTTTCATGCACGTTGATATGACCGGTCACTGCTGAAATTACGCCCTGATACGGACGGAGGATTGAACGGATCACTACATAGTTCGTCTGGGTCCCTCCTACCAGAAAATGTACATCTGCCTCTGGTGCATCACAGGCTTTTTTGATTTTTTCCCTTGCCTGCTTACAATATTCATCTTCACTATATCCAACCGTCTGCTCCAGATTCGTCTCCACCAGACGTTCCAGAATCTGTGGGCATGCGCCCTCTTCATAATCACACTGAAACTGAATCATTTCTTCAATACCTCTCATGTTGCTTTTTCTATATTATAGTTGCATGGGTTTTCAACATATCTGCTTATGCTTACGCCCCGCGGGTTTTTGATACATTTTTACTGTATAGATTTCGCTTCGCGCTCCTTGCGTTCGCGTTCTGCCTGTGACAGGCGCAGATAATCTGGCTCGTGTTCCATGGCTGTCTCTGTCTTTCCGGCAGCATAGTAACGAAGTCCTAATGTTCCTACTGATGCTGCTCTTTGACGGTTCATGTTGGCCGGTGCAAACTGAATGTCTCTGCCTGCTTTTATTTCTTCTGCCAGAATCTCGTCTGCCAATCTCGCACGAAATACCGGCACACCATCTCCCAGGAAAATGATGCGTTTGTCATATTTTTTCAAATGGTCACCTACTTCTTCGATGCTGATTGCCATCTGATCTTCCAGGACAACCAATTCATTTCCACAAAACTCGTAAATTCCGGTGTAGACCTGTCCGCGGCGCGCATCCATGATTGGGCACACGATGGCGTCTGTTCCGCACAGATTGTACGCCAGTCCTTCCAGTGTCGGGATGTGGATCAACGGCTTGTTCATGGCAAGTCCCAGACCTTTCGCTGTGGCGGAGCCGATGCGAAGCCCGGTAAATGAACCCGGTCCGCCGGCAACTGCGATGGCGTCGATTGTTTTCAGGTCAAGCTCGATCATGTCGGATACTGTGTCCAGCATCGGAAGCAGCGTCTGTGAGTGTGTCTTCTTATAGTTCACAGTATATTCCGCGATCACCTGTTCCTCTTCTTCTATCTTTTCAACAACAGCTACGCTGGCTACAAGGCCGGAGCTGTCCAGTGCTAAAATTCGCATATACTTATCCTCCGATAATCAAATCCTTTTTCCAAATTCTTTTCTATCTTAATCTCGGTGAAGTGTTCCGGCAATATTTCCTCAATCAGATTCGCCCACTCGATCAGGCTAACCCCTTCGCCGTAGACATAATCCTCATAACCGATCTCGTCCATCTCTTCCACATCACCGATCCGGTAAACATCAAAATGATAGAACGGCAGGCGCCCTTCATCATACACCTGCACAATTGTAAATGTCGGGCTGCTGACCGGCTCTGTAATGCCAAGTCCGGCGGCCAGTCCTTTTGTAAATACGGTCTTTCCTACGCCCAGATCACCGACAAGCGTGAACACTTGCCCCGGCTTCGCATGCTGCCCCAGTTCATATCCCAGGTCATACGTATCTTGTTCTTTATTTGACTCTATGATTTTTTCCATCATCCTGTCCTCCTTTTGCAAAGCAAAATTTTATACGAGGGCTACCAATGTTACCATCTACATTATTTCAGCAAACAGTAACGCTCTACCAAGATTTAAGTATAGCATATCTTTCATTTCCTTGCCATAGGTGTTGTGTAAGTGATATATTATAGACAATACAGATTCAAATTATATTTTCACAGGAGGATATCACTATGAAATTTACATTTTTTCACAATAACATCAACGTCCTGGATCTGGACAAATCTGTAGAGTTTTACAAAAAAGCTCTCGGACTTGAAGTTACAAAAGAATTCCATGCACCGGACGGAAGCTTCAAACTCGTCTATCTCGGAGACGGCACAACACCACATTCACTGGAGCTGACATGGCTTCGCGACATGGACCGCCCGTACGATCTCGGAGATAACGAATCTCATCTGGCATTCCATGTCGATGACATGGACGCTGCCCTGGCACTTCACAAAGAAATGGATTGCGTGTGTTTCGAAAACCCGGACATGGGAATTTATTTCATCAATGATCCTGACGGCTACTGGGTAGAAATCTGTCCACAGTAGACAATTAAGACAATTCAAAAAGGGACAGGTTAAATTTTAATTGGGGACGGGGTTTTTTTGAAAAAACCCCGTCCCCAATTAAAATTATGCATCATACACATACAATTCGTGTAGTGCTCTTGTTGCGCAGATGTATTGATATCCTTGGTACATTTTGTTGTTACGGTCGCCGCCTACAACAAATACCTGGTCGAATTCTAAGCCTTTTGCCAGATAGTAGGTGGTTACTGTCAGGCCTTTTTTGAATTGTGCGCTGTCGCGGTTGATGTAATGTGCTTCTGCGCCTAGTTTGTGCATGATTTCTTGAATATGTTCTGCTTCTTTTTCTGTCATGGTGAGGATTGCTGCTGTTTCGTATTCTTCTTCTCTTAATTTCAATTTTCCGCTGATTTCTTTACATGTTTTTTCCAGTGTTTTTATGGTATGTCTTTCGACTGCTTTTCCGTGTCTTGCTACATACTGGATGTCTTTGGATCCGCCGACGGATTTGGCGTATTCTGCGATTTCGCTTGTGTTGCGGTAGCTTTTGTTCATGACGATACGTTTGACTTTTTTTCCAAATATTTTTGGTAAAAATGTGAGAACGTCTTGTTGTTTTCCGGCGATGGTCTGTGCCTTGTCGCCCAGTATTGTCATGTTGCATGAAAACATTTTCGCGAGAAGTACGTACTGTAAATAGGAGTAATCCTGCATCTCATCAATGACGAGATGGCGGATGTTCTTGCGCTGGCCGGCTGCCGTCAGGCTGTATTTTAGATAGAGAATCGGGTAAACGTCTTCGTATTCCAGTACGCGGCGCTCTGACGGCATGTCCGGAAGTGCCGGGAATCCGTAGTCTTCTAGGAACCAGTTGTATATTTGACAAATGTCTCTGGTTACGTACATATTCATGAATTTTCTGCAAATGATTTCTTGTTCTTCGTCGTTTAGGCTGCGTCCGCGTAAGGTTTCGACTTCGTCGATAAAATAATCCATGACCGCGCCCATTCTATCTAAAAGTGGTGTACCGGTATATTTTTCATAAAAAAATTCCATGATTTCGCTGGCACTTTTGCGAATGCCCTTGAATTCTACATCTTCAAAATCTACCAGCCGGTCTTCCAGCTCGATCAGAAAGCCTTCGATTGCCTGAACGTATTCCACGGACTGCTTCCATTCGTATCGTTTTTGATCCGCATCGTCCACTCCTGCGATTTCACGCTCGATTTGATGATACTTGTCTTCACAGTCAACGGCTATCATTTTGATATTCCAGTCAGTACCGCCTGAAATACTTTTTGAATTTCCACTTTGATCTCTACTTTCCTTTCCATATATCACATTTCCCTGCGTTGCAGTATTTCTCCTGAGTTCATGATATGCAAACAGATCAAAACTCATTTCCTGTATATTTTCCTCGCCAAGTTCAGGAAGAATATGGGAAATGTAGTCGGCAAACACGCCGCCTGGCGAGAGGATCAGGATATTTGATGAATTCAGATGCTCTCTGTCATGATACAGAAGATAGGCGATCCGATGTAGCGCAACGGACGTCTTACCACTGCCTGCCACTCCTTGAATAGCCAGAATCTTGTCCTTCGTGTTGCGGATAATTGCATTTTGTTCCTTCTGGATTGTACGCACAATGTTTTTCAGTTTCGTGTCGCTGTTGGCACCAAGTTCCTGCTTTAAAATGTCATCGTCAATCTTCACATCACTCTCAAATTCATAGATCATCTTGCCGCCACGGATTTTGTACTGCCATTTGGACAGAATTTCTCCGTCCATGCGCCCGCCCGGCGCTTCGTAGGACGCCTCGCCTTTGTCGTAGTCATAGAACAGACTGCTGACCGGAGCTCTCCAGTCGTAAATGAGCGGCAATGCGCCACGCTCTCTTGCGAAATTACCGATTCCAATATAAAAATCTTCCGGCTCGTCTTCTCCGTCATAGACGAATTCTACACTTCCGAAAAATGGTGCATCCAGCATACGTTTCAGACGCCGGCGCATTTTCCAATTCTCCTGATTGGCATTCACCTGCATTTTCAGCGCCTGCTGGTTGTCGTAATCCTCATATCCATACTGGTCCATTTCTGTGTAATTATCCCAGTAATATTCATTCATACTGTTAATGTCCTGGCGTACCGCCTGTATATTTTCATCAATCTCTCCCAGACGTTTTTCTATCAGACCAAGTACCTCCGGCAGAAATTCACTTCCTTTACTCACAATCAATCCTCCAATTTTAATCATTGTAACTGAATTATCATAGCATTATCGGCAAAATATATCCACTTTTCTCGCTTGGAAATCATGGAAAAATCATGGTATATTTTCCCGATGATTGTTTTTTCTGACACAATTTTTAAAAATCATTTCTAAAAATCGAGGAGCTGTAAAAAAAGAATGGACCCCCCAAAAAGAAAGGACGCATGAAAAAACTCTCGTTTTTTCACACGCCCCTCAATTGAATCAATGTTGGAAGAACATCTCCCATCCGTTATTTAATTTCTGCTGTTTCTACGATGAACTTGACGCTTCCGCTTGCGCCTTCTCTGATCCCGCCATAGTTGGTGTATGTCTTTTCTGCCTCTTTTACTGCCTTGAAATGGTCTAGAACATTTGCAAGGTCATCTCCTGCAAGGTCTCCCAGTTTTTCAATTCCTTCTTCGTCGAATGTCTTCATTCCGGCTTCCAGAAGGCTGGCGCCCTGGGCGAGTGTTCCTGCGCCCGTGTTAAGCTGTGTACCAACGGAGCTTAACTGGCTTGTTCCAGTTCCAAGTGCAGCCGCTCCCTGGGCAAGCTGGCTGATGGCTGACTGGAGTTTACCGCCGATTTCGGCCATATCCGGCATGTCAGAAAGGCTGTCAGATAAAGCCGTAAACTGAGTCACTAAATCCGCAAGAGCCTTCTGGGCTGTAGTCGTATCCACCTGCATGGCCTTTACTTCTGCCAGCGCATTTACCGCCTGGTCTATCGCTGTCTTAGCGCCAGATGCATTCGTAAGGGAAATATTCATGCTGTCACATTCTTTTTCAGCTGAACTTGATGTACCACTGGCTGTATTTACTGCCTTTTCCAATTCTTCTTGTTGTTCCGATGTCAGCGATTTATAACTTTCTGTTTCTTTTAAACGATCCATGACATCCTTCTTTGTAGATGCTTCCGTTTCGGAAATTGCTGTATTTACTGCATTTTTTGCTTTTTCTTTCGCCTGATTCGACGCTTCTGTCTCCAAATCTGTAACGTTGATTTTATCCAATTCGCTCTTGGCAGTGGTTACATTCTCACGGATTGTATTTACATACTCCGCCAGTGTTGTGACGCTTCCAAGCTCCTGCTGTAATATTCCAAGATCTTTCTGAATCTGTGTAACTGCCTGCGCAATCGTATCATCACTGCCTGCTGCGCTTAAGCTGCCCATGAGTGTAGTTACTTGTTCATCCAGTTCACTCAAACCTTCCGCCAGTGCCTGTGCTCCCGCATCCACCTGTGAAACGCCGCTTGTATACTGACTTAAATAATCCTGCAGTGTTCCGGCTCCGGTGCTCAATTGTCCCATGGCGTCCACCAGTTCATCGGAAGAATCGGTCATTTCTTTTACGCCATCAATCATGTCATTGACATCGTCAAGGTCACCGTCATTCATATCGCTAAGCCCACATGTGGAAATTGCAGTCGCTGTGAAATCCAGTTCAAAGTTTTCCACATCCGCGGTTATTTCCACATAGTCTTTCAGGTCAATATCTTTTGTTGCCTCGTAATCTTTCAACTCCAAACTGTCTGCAAGTCCTGGAAATGCGGTTCCGATCACAATGCTCTGATCCTGGTCTGCCATGACTTTTCCACCGGAAACTTTCACATTTTTAAACTTATCCCCAGGAAGCATGAGCACGGACGCTGCAAGAAATGGAACTTTTACTCCTACGTCTTTACCATCGATATTCACCGTCCGGCTCTCATTATTCGTATAGTCAAACCGAATTTTCACCTTGCCGCTTTTTCCTGCCAGATCTTCCGGCTTGATTTCCTTGCCATCCAGATAATAGGTTACTTTTGTAGTCACCGGAAGCTGCTGATTGGAAGTACCTTCATAGGAAATGTCTTCCCCCTTGTTCTCCCATGTGATAGTTCCGTCTGCATTTTGCGTATATTCTTCGTCTCCTTCCGTGTTTTTGATGTCTTTCAAATTGGAAAAATCGATGATCTCACCGTCACCATTCCGGCGCAGCCAGTCTTTGACCGTAATCTTCTTAACTGAACCGTCTGCATTTGCATCGACATAAACTGTTTCTGTCTTATCTTTCCATTCACCTGCATCCTCGTCACTGGATGTCTCTGCTGTCACGTCATTGGATGTCTTTACTGCTGCGTCATTGGATGTCTCTGCTGCCGCGTCATTGGATGCCTTTACTGCCGCGTCATTGGATGCCTTTACTGCCGCGTCATTGGATGTCTTTACTGCCACGTGTGCGACACTTACATTGCCTGCCACTGCCGGAAGTGCTGACGGCGCTATCATAGACAAAGTCAGCGCACCTGCTAATAATATCATTACAACTGGTCGTTTCATATTCTCCTCCTTCTGATTCTCATCTTTCTAACATTCCTTATTCACTTTTCCAGCATACTGTTTCAAGATTTCTACGAATCTCTATTCTACATTTCTCAATGCTTCACCCATTGGATCACTATTCTACATTTTTCAATGCTTCATCCATTGGATCACTATTCTACATTTTTCAACGCTTCATCCATTGGAACTTTGCGGATCCTTCGATATTCAATTGCTGCCACAACGGCATATGCCGCCACGCCGCTCACGAACATTTCCACGAAAATCTTCGGATCTATGTAAAATGTGATCCAGCCGGTAATGCTTGTCAGCATCATTTCCCGGAACAGAATCCGCATGATTTCCAGCTCCAATGGCAGGCTGATCAAGATGAACAGCACGACCACGATAGACGTGGACATAATGTACAGCCGGCTGATTTCGCCGTTTGTATATCCCAGGATTTTTGCCATGGAAATAGACTGCGCATTTTTCTCGATGATGATCTTGGACAGGAGATAAATCAATACGAGGAAAATGATCACGGAAAATCCGTCCATCAGATTCATCATACTTCCCATGGACACGTCGAGCTGTCTGGAAATCTTGGTCAGATCCTCAACATCAATGGTGGAACCGATATATTTTTCATCAATATCCGTAATTTCAGAATCAGAGAAATATCCGCTGAAGCTGTCTTTGTCCATATCAAATATTTTGTTGAGTTCCTGTATTGGCATAAATATGGAGAGCGAACCTACGTAATCATATACACCTGCAACTTTAAACTTGTATTTTTTATTTTCATACTTTTCCTTTAAAGTAATTGTGTCACCTTTTTTCAGACTAAATTTTTCTGCATAGCCGGAGGAGAGATATATCTCAGGGATATTTTCCACATTTTTCACATCTGTATCAGATGCGGAATCTGATGTTTTCCACTTAATGTTGATATATTTGCTATTGTTTTCCACACCGTAGAGGATAATTTCCTCACTCTTATATTTTCCAGGAAGGGTGTTCAGTGAATAGGCGCTGAATTTTTCTGCATCCGGATTTTCTGTCTCTACTGCCTGACTGAACATCATCATGGACACCATCTGCTCAAGCTTACTGTCTCCACCTGCCATGCTCGCCGGCATCTGCAACATGTACTGATATTTGCTGAGCATGCCATTTTCCATTTCCACTTGATAATGGTCCAGCACAGATGGAAGCATCAGTCCGAACATCAACAACATATTTGCAAAAATAATTCCCACAAACAATACCGCATAGTTACTCATATTCTGAAGGATCACACGTATCCGGAATCTGTGGAAAAAGCCAAGATGCTCACTCAACGGCAATGCATGTTTCTGGTTACGTCTGCTTAAGTCCCTTCTCAGGAACTTCAGTGGTGATAGTTTTAATTTGTACCACAGCAGCACAGAATTCACCACAAGCATAATGAGGATCGGCACTACCGTTGTCAGAAGAAATGCTTCCGCGTTCCAGATGGTCACGTAGGTCGGCAGGCTGTAGCTTCCATAGTAAAGTCCCGCGCAATAATCTTTTCCTACCGTATAGCCGATAACATTTCCAATAATCGCTCCGATAAATGTGACAAATACCGGGGCTGCCATGTAATGCCGGATCAGTTCACCTCTTGTATAGCCGGATGCCCGCAAGGTGCCGATTACATTTGCCTCTTTTCGGATCGTGTTGCTGGTAGTGATTGCAAAGACAAATGCCATGATCACAATGATGATATAAAGAAGCACGATCATCATCGAACGGTCACCGCCCATATCATCCCCAGTGAAAATGATTGCCTGGTTCGTGTATCTTGGGACAAATTCTTCCAGTGTCACTTCTTTTGCCACATCTTCCATCAGATCTTCCGAAATGTCTTTTTCTGCCTTTTCATTTTTGGGCTCAGTATTGTATTTCCATGCGTAGCTGTAATTCAACTGATCGGCCTTGTAGCTGTCGAACTCCTCTGGACACACTACCGACACGCCAAATTTTACCGAGTCAAACATGGAATCATTATTATTGGAAAACAAGGCGCTGTAATCTGAAAGCGCCACAAGACCGGTAATCTTCCATGTATGTCCGCCACTTTCAATCTCATCACCCACGCTCAGATCATTATTGTCTGCATACATACGGTCAATACCGATTTCTCCCGGTTTTTCAGGCATTTTCCCCTTCATCAGGCACACCTTATTGACCTCATCACGATTCTTGAAAATGCGCATTGTACTTCCATTTGTTAAAGCTTCCTCTACATAATAATTCTCATACAATTTGATGCCCAGATCTTCGATATCCTGAATCTGAGCATTGTTCATTTTCTTTTCTGTCCGGAAATGTCCATTTTCAATGTTATATTTCTCAAAGCTTTCCTCGTACGCCTGGATCATACTTCCATCGGCCACCAGAAATCCTGATACCATTCCGATCGTCAGCGTCATCAAGATAAAAATGACCAGATATTTTCCAAATTCTCCACGAAGCTCCCGGAACAGACGTTTATTTAACGGGCTTCTCATCACGCGTCCTCCTTACCAATCCAGCTCTCTCGCCGGAATCTTCTTCTCATTGCGGTAACTTTTTCTCACCGCACCGTCACGGAGACGAATCACGATGTCTGCCATGTCTTTGATTGCGTCATTGTGTGTGACCATAATGACCGTGTTACCGTACTTCTGGTTGACATGCTCGATCAGCTCCAGAATATCCTTGGACGTGTTATAATCCAAAGCTCCCGTCGGCTCATCGCAGAGCAAAATATCCGGATTTTTGACAATTGCCCTTCCGATTGCCGTTCTCTGCTGCTGCCCGCCCGACAACTGGTTCGGTAATTTTTTCCTGTGTTCATAAAGTCCCAGCGTCTGTAACAATTCATCAACATCCAGCGGTCTGTCACTTAGATAAGCCCCAACCTCAATATTTTCCCGGACAGTCAGATTCGGAATCAGATTGTACATCTGAAACACATAACCCAGATGCTTTCTCCGATATGCCGTCAGTTTTTTCTCATTCATATCGGCCATGCGCTCACCTCCGATGGAAATGTATCCCGCATCCGCATCATCAATTCCACCGATAATATTTAACAGTGTAGACTTTCCCGAACCAGACGGTCCAAGTAATACACAAATGTCACCCTTCTCTATAGAAAAATCCACACCCCGCAGCACCTCCACACGGTTCGAATCACTGCCAAAACTCTTTTTCAGATTATTGATCTCAATAAACATATATTGTTTCCTCACTCCCTGTAGTTAGTTTAATGCAACTACATTTTACCACAGAATCAAAATGCAGAAATAGAAAGGCCTGAAAAAACGGTGCACCTATTGAGAACTTTTATCAATAATTCAAAAATGCCTCGGCATTCTTGCTGCGAGGTGCGCGTCATGCAATTGCATGACATACTTCTACTGCGCACCTCTGCAAGTCTACACTCCGTTTCGGTCGGCGCAAAACCATTGTCCACCGGACAATGTGCGCCCTGCCGGAGGCTATATCAGCTGGGAAATTGTAGATGAAAATGATGCAATTTAAGAGAAATGAAAAAGGGACAGGTTGAAGTTTAATTGGGGACGGGGTTTTTTTGAAAAAACCCCGTCCCCAATTAAAATTGTTTTAAATACTTACACATCTTTCATGGTGAGTTGTATTCTTTTTTTCTTTAAGTCTACGCTCATGACTTTGACGTCTACGATGTCTCCTACGCTGACGACTTCTAGTGGATGTTTGATGAATTTTTTGTTTGTCATCTGGGATATGTGTACAAGTCCATCCTGGTGGACTCCGATGTCTACAAATGCTCCAAAGTCGATTACGTTTCGGACGGTTCCTTTTAAGATCATGCCTTCTTTTAAATCTTTCATTTCCAGGACGTCTGTGCGGAGGATTGGTTTTGGCATCTCGTCTCGTGGGTCGCGTCCTGGTTTTTCCAGTTCTTTTACGATGTCGCGCAGTGTGATTTCTCCGATTTCCAGTTCTTCTGCAAGTTTTTTGTAGTCTTTGATGGTGAGTGATAAGCCTGCCAGTTTACCGGCGCAGATATCTTCGGTGGTAAATCCTTGTTTTTTCAGGAGTTTTTCTGCTGCCTCGTAGCTTTCTGGATGTACGCTTGTTGTGTCCAGTGGATTTTTTCCATTTTGAATGCGTAAGAATCCGGCGCATTGTTCAAATGCTTTTGGTCCTAATTTTGCTACTTTTAGGAGTTGCTTTCTTGTCTCGAATCTTCCTTGTTCTTCCCGGTATGCCACAATATTTTTCGCTATGGCTGAGGTAATGCCGGATATGTAGGAAAGCAGTGGTGCGGAAGCTGTGTTCAGGTCTACGCCTACGCGGTTTACACAAGACTCTACGACTCCGGACAATGTATCATTTAACTTTTTCTGGTTCATGTCGTGCTGGTACTGACCGACTCCGATGGATTTCGGATCGATTTTTACTAGTTCTGCCAGTGGGTCCTGCAGTCTTCTTGCGATGGACGCTGCGCTTCTCTGTCCAACATCAAAGTTCGGGAATTCTTCGGTTGCAAGTTTACTTGCAGAATATACGGAAGCTCCCGCCTCATTTACGATGATGTACTGTACTTTCTGTGGAATTTCTTTCAGAAGGTCTACAATGATCATCTCGGACTCGCGTGAAGCTGTTCCGTTTCCAACGGAAATGAGGCTGATATTATATTTTGCAATGAGTTTTTTTAACGTGTCTTTTGCAGCCTGGATTTTCTGTGGTGTCGTCGGTGCTGTAGGGTAAATGACGGTAGTGTCTACAACTTTTCCGGTTGGGTCTACGACAGCCAGTTTGCAGCCGGTACGGAATGCCGGATCCCAGCCAAGAACTGTGTGCCCCACGATTGGAGGCTGCATCAGAAGCTGTTCTAAATTCTTGCCAAATACTTCGATGGCTCCATCTTCTGCTTTTTCGGTCAATTCACCTCGGATTTCGCGCTCGATCGCCGGAGCAATGAGTCGCTTGTAGCTGTCTTCGATTGCTTCTTTGAGAATCTGTGTTGTACTCAGGTTTTCACCATGGATAATTTTCTTTTCCAGATACCGGAGAATGTCCTCCTGCGGTGCCTCGATTTTCACGGTCAGGAATTTTTCTTTCTCGCCACGGTTTAGTGCCAGCGTGCGATATCCAGCCAGACGGTTCACCGGCTCATCGAATTCATAATAATTCTCATAAACAGACTCTGCCTTCTCGTCTTTTGCACTGGAAATGATATGTCCTTTCTGCATCGTCTGCTTCCGGATCCAGCTTCTATAATCCGCCTCATCGGAAATATTCTCAGCGATAATATCTCTGGCACCTTCCAACGCTTCCTGTACATTTGCCACGCCTTTTTCTTCATTTATATATTGCTTTGCAACTTCCTCTAAAGACTCTTTTGTCTTCTGCAGCATGATCAGTGTGGACAAAGGCTCCAGTCCTTTTTCTTTTGCGATGGTCGCGCGAGTCCGTCTCTTTGGCCGATACGGACGATACAGGTCTTCTACAACAACCTGAGTCTGTGCTTCCAGAATCTGCTTTTTCAGTTCTTCAGTAAGTTTTCCCTGCTCTTCGATGGACGCTAATACCTGTTCTTTCTTTTCTTCCAGATTGCGCAGGTAAACGAGTCTTTCATATAATTTACGGAGCTGTTCATCATCCAGCGTTCCGGTTGCTTCTTTTCGATATCTGGCAATAAATGGAATTGTGTTTCCCTCGTCGATCAGCTTCACCGCTGCCTCGACCTGCCAGAGTTTCACACCGAGTTCTTCTGTTATCTTCTGATTAATATCCATATATAGTATCCTTTCTCCATTATCGTGATGCCTGTATCAAAAAGCAGCATCATATTGCATTATTATACTCGAACTACTTTTTATTTACAACATTTTCAAAAATCAAAAATCCTTGGCGCAATCCTTAACGCATCTTCCTATGTGCAAACAGAGTCTGCTCTGTTTTCTTGATAATTTTCTCCTTCTATGTTATACTACGCATAGAATTAAACTGAAGGGATTTTTAAGAAAATGAGTGAAATATTATCGAAGCAGCAACTGAAGTCAAAAGAGACGAAAGCTAAGATCTTCCGGGCTGCAAAACACATTTTGCAGAAGCACGGATATGAAGCGCTCTCTATCAAAAATATCTGTGAAGAAGCCGGCGTTTCTAATGGAAGTTTTTATCATCATTTTAAGACTAAAGATGATCTGCTTTCCTACTATATTGAAGAGCAGCCGAATATTAACCCAGATCTTCTTGATATACCAAAGAGTGCTGATGAAGTTAAATCTGCCATTGTATATGTCTACCTGAATTATGTGCATTATTGCCAGGAACTCGGCGTTGAATTTATGGCGAATTATTATACTCCGAAAAACCAGTCTCTGAACCCATTGATCCGTACCGAACGTCCGTACCCGATCGTGACTGTACACAATTATCTGCAGAAATGTATCGGTGCCGGAATCATTTCCCCGAATCAGGATATTGAGGATATCACGACAGATATTCGTATGATCGTTATTGGAAATGTTTTCGAATGGTGCCTGAAAGAGGGGAACGCAGATTTTGAGGGAAATATGAAACGTTCCCTGGAATCTTATATGAATGGAGTCTTCTAACAACTGATGTTGTACGAAAAATACAAATGTTTCAAAAGCATTTTTTTCGTGCAGCATCATTTTTTATCATTATGGAATCAACAGTCAGCAATGAATTTATTAAATACAAATATTTTATTGAGAACAAATATTTTATTGAGAACAAACATTTTATTGGAAATAAGCATTTTGTTGCAGTGAACTTTATTTGCAGACATAAAAAGAACCTTTAAGTGAGCGTTCTTAAAGGTTCTTTCTATTTTAGAAGGGAAATGGCATTTCTTAATGCCAACAATAATATCTTTATGTTTGTATTATAGTCCAGGTTGCAAAAAAAATCCAATTGCTTATTATTATATAGCAGGTAACTTATAGATTTTATCTATATTTTTAAAATACTCTTGTTTTTCTGGTCTAAATGAACTACAACTATCATCGAGATCCCACTACGAAACAATGATTGAATTCAAGGATTTTCAAATATTAAGCAGGACATTCCGGCAATATAATGATACACTAGAATTATATCATGCAATTGCATGACGCGCACCTCGCAGCAAGAATGCCGAGGCATTCTTGAATTCAAGCACAAAAGATTAGATGGAGGAACGACTATGTATGCATTTATCGTAAATCCGAATTCCAGATCCGGCCTCGGCCTTAAGATTTGGGAACAATTAGAACTTATATTAAAAGAAAGACATATCGATTATCAGATTTATTTCACCAGACGTCCGGGACACGGTACCAAGCTTGCTGCGCAAATCTGTGACACCGATGCTGACACGCTGGTCGTTCTTGGCGGAGATGGCACTATCGGCGAAGTTGTTGACGGAATTCGTGATCTCACAAAACTGACCCTGGCTTATATCCCGATTGGCTCTGGAAATGATTTTGCCAGATCTATGAAGCTGACAAAAGATCCGACGAAAGCCCTCTTACATATCTTAAATCCCACAGACTACGCGTACATTAATGTGGGGCTTTTGAAAACACCACAAATAGAGAGACGCTACGCCGTCAGTTCCGGAATCGGTTTTGATGCAGATGTGTGCTACCACAATAATCTGTCTTCGAAACTGAAGCATTTCCTGAATAAATGTAAACTTGGGAAGCTTTCCTATACTGCCATTGCGCTCCATTTGCTTTTGACTTCCAATCCAAAATCCATGCGGATTACACTAGATGATCAAAAGCCGATTACATTTCCAAAAGTGTATTTTATTGCAGCTATGAACCAGAGATACGAGGGCGGCGGCTTTGAATTCTGTCCGAAAGCGGATCCCAAAGACAATCTGCTGGATATTATTGTCGTGTCTGGCTTAAGCAAATTCAAGATTCTCTGCCTGCTGCCGACCGCATATAAGGGAAAGCACACGAAATTTAAAGGAATCTATACCTACCAGTGCAAAAGTGCTAAAATTGAAAGCGTGCAGGTTCTGCCTGTACACACGGATGGTGAGGCTGATCTTCGCTCCGACACCGCTACATTTGCATTGGAGCCGGACCGGATCCGATTCATCCGCTCTTAATGATATGAAACAATAAAGGAGGCATTTTTTCATGCATGTTGTCATCATACTGTTGATTCTTTTCATATTATTATATTGTTTTGCGATTTTCCCGGAAATGTCCAGACAAAAGCGCATGAAAGCATTTCATGGAATTATGTTCGCCCACAGAGGGCTTCACAGTAAGACTCACGGAATTCCGGAAAATTCCATGTCAGCTTTTCGCGCCGCAATTCAAAAAAATTACGGAATTGAACTGGATCTTCATCTGACACGCGACGGTGAGCTGGTCGTCTTCCACGACGATGACCTGAAACGTGTCTGCGGACGACCGGAACGTCCGGAGGATCTGACTGCTGCGGAGCTGACAAAATGTACGCTTCTTGATACGAAAGAACATATCCCGCTGTTTCGCGATGTGCTTGCACTCGTAAATGACCAGGTTCCACTCCTTGTAGAGTTAAAAATTCCGGAACGAAACATGCAGATTTGCCAAAAAGCATACGAAATGCTACGCTCTTACCACGGTGCATTTCTTCTTGAATCCTTTAACTCAGAAGGTCTGTACTGGTTCCGGAAAAATGCTCCGGAAGTTCTAAGAGGACAATTATCTTCCAGACTGACAAAGGAGAAATCCGATGTATCCTGGTTTTTACGGTTCTTTGTGGAAAATCTGTGGTGTAATTTTCTTGGGCGCCCGGACTTTATTGCTTATAAATTAACTGACCTGCCCAAACTCACGGTGACATTGCTGCGCATTTTCTCCGGAACAACCATCGCAGTGTGGACACTTCGCACAAAAGACGCTATCCACGAGGGAAAACAGGAATACGATATTCAGATTTTTGAAAATCTGGTAAAAATTATTAACAAATAGTGAACTTCCTTGTTGCACAGATGATTTCATGTTATAATCCGTTTGAAACAAAAGAACGTAACCTGATTAAAATTTATCCGTTTGAAACAAAAGAACGTAACCTGATTAAGATTTATTCGTTTGAAAAGGGGATTCATATGAAAGCGATATCCAAAATGAAATCGTTGATTCTGAAGTACCGGCATGCATGGGTTCTGTTATATGGTCTGATTTATATGCCATGGTTCTGCTACCTGGAAAAGCGTCAGACAATCCACTATCTCATCCACTCACCACTGGATGATTATATCCCATTTGTCGAGTACTTTATTATTCCATACTTATTATGGTTCGTATTTCTCGCCGTAACCGGTGCATACTTTTTCTTTACGAACCGCAGAGACTTTTACCGGCTGGCAGCATTTCTGTGCAGCGGTATGACCATTTTCCTCATTGTCTGTACCATTTTCCCGAATGGACTGAACCTGCGTCCGGTCACATTTCCACGGGAAAATATCTTCACAGATTTAGTGAGGATGATATATTCGGTGGATACCCCGACCAATGTGCTGCCGAGTATTCACGTTTATAACTCTATCGGAGCTATGGCAGCAATTGCCCACAGCACATCCCTGAAAAAGCACCGCGGAGTTCAAATTAGTTCCTATGTACTTGGAATTTTGATTATTTTCTCTACAGTATTTTTGAAACAGCATTCCATCACAGATGTGATCGCTGCCCTTGCAATGGCATGTATGATTTATCCATTTGTATATGCAACGCAGGAAAAGAAAGAGACAAAACTTTCACAGCAATTGATTTAATATTTGGTTAAAACAGGAGATGTCTCCTGTTTGATATACACACGAAAGAAGGGGTAGAATAAATATGAGAGCAGAATTTACAGATGATCTGATTACCGGAAACGAATTAATCGATTCACAGCACGAAGAATTAATCGGTCGAATCAACAAACTCCTCGACAGTTGTGAAGCAGGCGAAGGAAAAATAAGTGCAATAAAGATGTTAGACTACCTTGCCAAGTACACAGACACACACTTTGGCGATGAAGAAGCACTTCAGAAAGAAGTCTGTTATCCGGATTACGACAAACACCATGCAAAACACGAAGAATTCAAACAGACGATTCAAGAGTTGAATGAGATGCTCCAGGAAGAAGAAGGTCCTTCCGATGCATTCGTTCAGAAGGTAGAAGAACATGTAGTAAAGTGGTTCTATCGCCACATCAGCAGTTTTGACCGTTCCGTTGCAGAATATATTAATATGCGCGAAAACGGCGGAAGATTATAATCAGGATTCATACATGGATCTTAAACATATGTAACCTCAAATCGTATTCCTTGAAAAAGGAATACGATTTTTTTGTACAATTAAGACAATTTTAATTGGGACAGGTTAAATTTTAATTGGGGACGGGGTTTTTTTGAAAAAACCCCGTCCCCAATTAAAATTATATCAATTTCATATACTTTTCGAACGCTGACGGGATGGGATACTCTTTTTGAATTTCTTCTGGGTGAATGAAAAGATATTTCTTGTTGTTTGTTTTTTCCAATTCGTCTACGCGTATATCATATCCGATCATCTGCCATTCGATGTGGCTGAAAATGTGTTTTGCTGCGGGCAATTTTTTTATGTGAATCGGCATGAGTCCAATCTCTTTGCAATACTGTGTTATCTCTTTTTTGTTCAAGTGTTCTTCTATGTTCGGGAGTTCGTAAAGTCCTGCCAGAAGTCCTTTTGCTGGTCGTTTGCAAATAGCGATCTTGTCTTCATCTCGCAAGATGAGTACTGTCTTTTTTTCGATTCGTCTTGCTTTTGCTTTTTCTTTTACTGGAAGTTCCTGAATTTTTCCTTGTATTCTTGCCTGGCAAAATGGTGCTGCCGGACATTCTTCGCATTTGGGTTCTCCATTTGGAACGCACACAATTGCGCCGAGTTCAATGAGTCCCTGGTTAAAATCTCCTGCGCAATCTTTGGGAATAATTTTTTTAAGTTTTTCTTCAATTTGTTTTCTTGTGCTTTGCTTCATGATGTCGCTGTCGTCTGCAGTGATTCTTGTTATAACGCGCAGAACGTTGCCGTCTACCGCTGGATACGGAAGTCCGAAGGAAAATGAACTGATTGCTCCGGCAGTGTAATTGCCAATGCCGGTGAGTGACTGAATTTCTTCATATGTCTTTGGAAATGTCCCATTGTAATCTACCATGATCTGTCTGGCTGCTTTTTGCATATTCCGGACACGGTTGTAATATCCAAGGCCTTCCCATAATTTTAAGAGCTTGTCTTCTTCAACATTTGCCAGAGCATTTACATTCGGAAGTGCTTCCATGAACCTTGCATAATAGCGCTTTACTGCTTCTACTCGTGTCTGCTGAAGCATTATTTCTGAAACCCAGATTCGATATGGGTCTGTGGTGTGACGCCATGGAAGATCTCTTCGTGCTTTTTGATACCATGGTACCAGCACCTGGCTCAGTTCATACAATTCCGGGTTTTCTAATATTACCGGGACTGGATCTTGTATCCGGATTTCATCTTCTCTGACCGAACAATCGTAAGCAACTACATGTACTCCGGCTTCTGCTGCCTCTTTAAGTGCTTCTTTAAATTCCGGATGTGTGTCCATGTTCGGCGTAAAATAACGCACGCCAGACATTTGTATTACAAAAAACACATAGCATTCGTAACCTTCTTTTAATGCTTCTTTTAGTTCATGGACATGCTTTACCGCGCGCTCGCTTGGGGCATCCGGAAATCGCACAACACCATTTTCTTCTAATGTTACACCTTTGACTTCAATCAAAATTTTTCGATTCTGGGCTTCTACATAGAGATCGATCCTTGATTTTCCATATGTGTACTCCGGCTGAATTTTTGTGATACCATGAATTCGATCACTCTGGTTGTGCAGATTGTGATTCCATTTTTCCTGTTCCAGCCATTCTTTTACGATTTTATTGGGAATCTGGGAGTCCATATTAATCAGCCTATCCCCTTTTCTTACAGCAATCAAGTCCCAGCGCGTCTTACGTTTTTTCCCAATATTCGTAGATTTTGAACTAACCGCCTTCTGCATTTCACCTTGTAAAAGTTCATTATCTGACAACCAGCCTTCGGCTTCCTGCTGGCTGTCCTGGACATAGACTTCTGCCCCTGGTACCAGCAGTTCCGCACATCGTCCGGTATTCTTTACATGAACTGTCTCTTCTGCGCCTTCAATCTCTATTTTTGCAATAAATCGGTTCGGACGGCTGATAAAATGTCCTACTCGGATATTCTGATATTTCATATATTTCCCTTTCCCAAATATTTCCTGGAAGTAGCACTTTCCCAAAAGAAAGCCTGAGTATATTAACTCAGACTTTCTTCATTCGTACGATTTTCTTTCTCTTCCTGCTCCATGACACACGTCTGGATTGCCTCGTTGAGTGACAACATCTTGTCATCTAACGAAGATACCATCTCCGCACATTCCCGCAACTCCCGGCTGATGTAATCCGGTGCATTTCCCTCAAATTTATAATATATCTTATGTTCCAGACTTGCCCAGAAATCCATGGCAATGGTCCGAATCTGTATCTCAACTTTTGTATCAACAACACTGTCAGACAAGAAAATCGGCACAGACACCAGCATATGATAACTCTTATATCCACTTTCTTTCGGGTTCTTGATATAATCTTTGATGGACAGAACCTTCAAGTCGCTCTGATTACCAATCATCTCTGCAAGACGATAAATGTCTGATGTAAAGGAACAAATGAGCCGCACACCTGCAATATCGTTGATATACTTTACCATATTCTCTATGGAAGTCTCATATCCGTAACGTTTCAGTTTCTTTACGATACTCTCTGCTGTCTTTACTCTTGTCTTAATATGTTCAATCGGATTATACTGATGAACATGTTGAAATTCATCATTCAATATCTCCAGTTTTGTTCCGACTTCTTTTAATGCCGACTGGTATAAGAACATAACCGTTTTCCAACTATCGACATCTTCATAATTCTTTATTACACGATCCATATTTCACTTCTCCTCTCCATATTGAAGAGAAAAATTCGTACTTGTTTATTATAACACACTCCACTTCACTTGTGGGTCTGTTCACGAAAACTTAATAAATGATATTCGGGGCTGAAGACTCCCCTCTATGATATCCACTGGTTTTTCTTAATATTCAATTCCTTCTCTTGCTGTAATTCCCTGATCATATGGATGTTTGACTTTTCGAATTTCGGTTACATAATCAGCAAGCTCCAGCACTTTATCTGAGACAACATGACCGGTCAGCACAATTTCCAGACCACGTGGTTTGTGCTCCAGAAACTCTACCAGCTTTTCTTCACTTAATACGCCCAGCTGCACTGCACATAATATTTCGTCCAGTACCAGTACATCAAATGGACCGCAAAATTTTATAATCTCATCCAGTGCTTTATTGTTATAATGCTTTAGTCTTGCTTTTTCGTCTGCATTCATCTTGCTAACGAACTTCACACGATCTTTTCCCGGCAGACAGGTCACATTCGGGATCTGCTCCAAAATAACACGTTCACTGGAAGAGTTGTCTTTTAAAAACTGGAACATCAGAACATCCAGACCACTTCCTGCCGCACGCAGCGCTAATCCCATAGCTGCTGTCGTTTTTCCTTTTCCGTCTCCGTAATATACATGTATCCTTCCAGTTCCTATCATCTACAATTCTCCATTTCTTATTTCAAATTTGCCATAAATAATTCGTAAAAATCATCTTCTCCGGCAAGCATTGGTGAATTTTCTCCCCCACCATTCGTACTTCTTTTCATAGCAGCATGAAATTCCTCTCCTGCGCAAATAATATCCATTTCATAAATTTCATATCCCAGCTCCTGACAGACTCTGCAAAATGCACTAAGCGGTTCTTTTTCCTTCTTTGTGTTCTTAAGCCGTTCCTTAAATTCTGGTTCTTTTAACGCCCGGTTCTGTAATTCATCTAACACATCTATTACATTTGCCATATTATTTCACATCCACTTTCTTACAAATGTCCTGAAGGCAGCATTTATCGCAATAAGGTTTTGTTCTGGCTGTACATACTTCTCTTCCATGGTTAACCAGTCTGTGGCAGAAGCTGTTTCCTTCTTCTGGTGGTATAATCTTCCACAATGCCATCTCTACTTTTTTCGGATCTTTCATCTTGTCTACAAGTCCGATTCGATTACATAATCTGATGCAATGCGTATCTGTAACAATTGCCGGCTTGCCGAACACATCCCCCATGATCAGATTCGCGCTCTTTCTTCCCACTCCCGGGAGCTTTAATAATTTGTCAAAATCATCTGGGACTTTTCCATTATATTCATCCCGAAGTATCTTCATGCATGCACTGATGTCTCTTGCTTTACTTTTTCCAAGTCCACACGGTCTTACGATCTCTTCTATCTCCTCCACCGGCGCATCTGCAAGTGCATTTACATCTGGGAATTTTGCATAGAGATCTTCTACGACTACATTGACCCTCGCATCTGTACACTGGGCTGCCAGACGTACACTGACAAGAAGCTTCCAGGCTTCATCATAATCTAATGTACAATCCGCATCCGGATATTCTTCTTTCAGGCGACGGATTACTTCCAGAGCCAGTTCTTTTTTTCGCATGCTAATCTCTCCTTCTATCGGTCTGACAATAGAACAACTTTTGTTCAAAAATGCCTCGGATTTTTTGCTCGCCATCTGCAAAGGCGAGAGCCATCTCATATCTGATATAATAACACACTTTCCGACATGACAAAAGCAGATAACACTAAGTTACCTGCTTTTTGTTGCCAAGCATACGACAAAAAGGTCCGGTGGACCTTTTTTAGTCTGCAAATGCTACTCTTTTATGTTCGTAGTATCCTTAAATCATCTCAAGGAATGCTGCGATTCGTGTATCAAGCTGTCCTACATCTGCCTGTGAGTAGTCTGTTTCGATATGAATATAAGGAAGTCCTTTTTCTTTTACACGCTTCTCGATGCTCTTTGCCTCAACATTATATGTATGGCAGGCCTGAAGGGTCATCTCAACAACTCCTTCTACCTGATACTCGTCAAGCAATCTTTCCAACAATTCATAACGATTCGTGTCTGGAGTCATGACAGAACAGCCAATTGCCAGATAACGTTCTGCTATTGCCTGATAAATGTCTTCTGCATCTTCATCGATCAGGCGATCCACTGACTTCGCACCGCCACAGTTCTCATATACAACGACATTTCCACCATTTTCTTCAATTGCTTTTACAACCTTCATCGGAGCACCGCTGCTTGGGCAGCCTGTCAGGAGAATTCTCTTTCGTCTCTCTGGCTTTTCTCCTTCTTCGTATTCTTTCATAATTTTATCTGTCAGTGCATCAATTTCTGCCGGCATTGCTTCTTTATCAAATTTGAACTGGCTTCCATAAAGAACATTAAAAAGCTTGGAACCTTCCATTGGAGCCGGATCATTTTTCATTGTCTCATAAAACCTGCGAAGTGCCAGCCGTCCCTGATTGGATACATGAACCGCATGACGAACCTGTTCTTCTGTAATAGTTGTGTTAAATGTCTCTTCAAGATATTCTTTAAATCGTATAATCTCTTTTTTCCAAAGTTCTAATGCTGATTCGTTCTGCGTATTTGGAAGTTCCATAATGTACACATTTTTAAACTCTTTCATTAACTCGTACATTTTTTTCTTTCCATCGCAAGTTGTTTCCCCGACAACCACATCTGAAAAATAGAAAAATGGACATTTGTCAGTTACAGCAAAACCATAACTTGCTTTTACCATCGGGCAAAGGTTCTTTGGAAGATCTTTTTCTGCAACCGGGATTGTCTCATCAGATGTGGAACAAAGTCCGACTGTTACAGCTCCCATAGCCATGGCAATTTCCTGTGGAAAATATGTACAATACGCGCCAATTACTGGAATCCCCTTATCTTTTACCTCTTTCATGACCAAAAATGATTTCTGCCTCTGCTCTGCAAATTCTTCGAAAATCTCAGGCAATTCTTTTACTAACTCCATATTACTTCCTCCTTAAGTTTTCATTTTCCTCAACATATAATTATGCACGGAAAATTATATCGTATCTCAATATAATTTTTATTGTAGTCTCTTTATTAATATCGGACAAATTGGTATTTATAATATATACGTGTATGTATTTTATTTATCTATAGTTTCAAGAAATCTTACCAGGTGCAAGAACCTTTACCAGCTGCAAAAGTCCTTACGCATTGAATACGTATTTATCCAGTCTGTTATATGTTTCTTAACCTACTTTCCTGTTTTCTTAAGGTTTTCATAAGAAATTTCAGATTTGTTTTATTGTTTTAACATATTTTAGACATAATTCTTGGCTATAATAAAGTCAGATAGTTGAGAGAGACATAAATCAACTATCTCCCCCTCATAAAGTGCGAAAGCACTTACTCTCATTCCTTTAGATAACTATAACAACAACAAAAACCCGTTGGTCGAAAGACTAACGGGTTTTTGCTGTGTTAGTGAATAAAGAATGTACCTTGGCACATTCTAGTGCCTGCCATTTATTTTGATGACAGGCGTTTTGAGTTCTTATTTCTTTTTAGAAAATTTATCTTACACTGTATGTCCGGATATCTCCGGCTTCGTCGGACGAATTACCGCGCGATAGAATACGACATGGTCATCTAACACTTTCTGGAACATGGATACGGTCTTTCCCGTGATAAATGCGCAAAGCACTGTTCCGACTCCGACGCCGTGAAGTCCGTGAAGGATTCCAATGGAAAGTACCAGTGTTGTAGTGAGACAGCACAAGTCAAATGTGGTCTTCACATATTTATATGGTTTGTTCAGAATCTCCGACATATCCCTTGGAAATGTATCCGTTGGAATAATCGGAAGCATGCAGCGATTCGCCAGTGCGATTCCAAAGCCGATAATCAAAAATCCCAATGCAAAATACAGTACATTTAACGCCATTGTATTTGGCAGAAGTGCCAGCCACGCATCGTGGACATCAATCATTTTTCCAAAACCGATTCCTACAACAAAGGAAAAGATATATTCGAAACAAAAAGCTTTCTTTAAAATCATAAGTGTTAATACGAGCATTGTCTGGAAAATGTAATTCCATGTTCCAAACGACAGTGCCGGAAATACTTTATTGAATACAAATGGCACAGATGAAATCGTTGAAATTCCAAAGCCACTCTTTGCCATCAGGCACACTCCAAGACTGTTGATGATCAGTACGATGCAAAGAGCCAGTTCTCCAGGGAGATATTTTTTATTCATGATAATCCTCTTTTCTTTTAATCTTGTTGTGATATACGCCTCATATACTTTTACTGCATACATCTGATATAGCCTCCGGCAGGGCGCACATTGTCCGGTGGACAATGGTTTTGCGCCGACCGAAACGGAGTGTAGACTTGCAGAGGTGCGCAGTAGAAGTATGTCATGCAATTGCATGACGCGCACCTCGCAGCAAGAATGCCGAGGCATTCTTGAATATTAATTTTTCTGTATAATTTCAGTCAGATTTTGTTGACCGTATTTTAGTATAGACCCAAGAATCCATAAATACTAATGTATTTTTTGAATATATCTATTCTATTTTAGAATGAATATAGTATAATATTGGGTAGGATTGTGAGAGTGCGCAGCACGAAACAATCCGCAGGCATCATAGGACCTCTTGACACATATAACTGAAAGGATTATTTATGAACACCGATTACCTTCGCTACTTTTCCACTCTTGCAGAACTCCAACATTATGGAAATGCTGCAAAAGAATTAAACATTTCCCAGCCGGGACTCAGCCATGCGATTCATTCCTTGGAAAAAGACTATGGACTTCCACTTTTTGAAAAGACTGGCAGAAATGTACGACTCAGCCCTTATGGACTAGAAATAAAAAAATATATAGATGTCATTTTAAACAACTTGGACGAATTAGAACAGACCATCTCTGACTTCCACCGAGAAGATAAAATCATCCGGATTGCCAGCGTCTATCCCCTGGCCGGAAGCTTCATTCCGGAACTGATCCAATCCTGTTCTGTAAAATTTCCATTCGCAATTTACAACGGAATGACCCCGGATATTCTTCACGGTCTGGAAAACATGACTTATGATCTTGGCTTTTGCTCCGGACAGCCCTCATCAGAACTATTTGAATACTGTCCCGTTCAAAAATCCTATGTTGGAATCGTCGTTCCAAAAGGACATGAATTAATGTCAAAAGAAGCTTTCACCTTTCGTGATATTACTACATACCCACAGATTTTCTTCACACGGACAAGCCCAATGCGAAAGCTTCAGGAACAAATCTACAAAGATTATCAAATTTCTGCAGCCCCTGCCTGCGAAGCAGAAGAAATAGAAGTGATTTTAAATATGATTGAACACGGATTTGGCATCTCTGTCTTGCCATATCTGGATATCTTCAAAAACCGGAATGTAGACGTTCTTCCACTTTCCGAGACAAAATGGGAGTCGACCTTTTATGCAATCCGCAGACGCGATGGGGTCAGAAGCCATGGCGAAAAAACAATTTGGAGCCAGATTATACACAATTCAAAAAGGGACAGGTTGGAATTTTAGGAAAGCCCGGAAAATAGCGGTTGGAATTTTGACACAATTTAAAAAGGGACAGGTAGAAGTAAAATTGGGGACGGGGTTTTTTTGAAAACAATGTCATTAAGTTAAGGATAAAATTGT
>NZ_JAJCNB010000027.1:0-37176 GCF_020560825.1 Dorea sp. 210702-DFI.3.17 | reverse complement strand
TCAACAAGTTCCTGCTGTTCAGATTTTTCAGTATTATCAATAATCTCAATCTCACTGTAAATGTTCCGGTTCAAATGTCATTTTTTCAATTTCATTTTCAAATTCAATCTGAATAGATGCTTCAAATGCCGGGTGCCATTCTATGATTTTTCTTTTGTCCATCTAATTCTCCTCTCATTATAATTTTTTTGGTACCTGTTTTCAATAGAACTTCCTACGTTTACAAGTTACATTTTTCATATCGGGTAATTGTTTCAGAATTCGAAACGCCGAAATGAACACCTTACGGCTTGAATATTCGGAGACTAGACTTCCTCCTGAATTGGACATATCATAGCATACTCTTCTCTAGAAGTAAAGCATTACATAGAAAAAGGTTGAAACCTAGATTCCAACCCTTTTTAATAATATATTTCTTTTATTTTACACCATCACTTTTCGTTTTCCCAATAGTGCCATCTCTTCCACATTTTTTGTAGCATACAGTATTGTAACTCCGGTTCTCTCCTGCAATTCCACCAGCTCCTGAGTCAACTGATTATGAAATTTGGGACTTACATTGCGAAGCGGCTCATCCATGAGGATTACATCTGGTTCCAAAATCATGGCACGCGCCAGCGCGGTCCGATGTTTCCACAGATCTGACAAGTTTTTTACTTTTGCAAATCGGACTTCTACAAGATCCAGAAGTTCCAGAACTTCCAGTGTCCGTTTTCCTATTTCTTTTTCATCTATGCCGCGAAGTCTTAAGCCCAGTTCTACATTTTCCAGAACTGTCATTCGTGGATACACAGTATAATTCTGAAAAATCATAGCAATTCCACGCTCCTCCGGTGGAAGACTGTTGACCAGCTTGTCTCCAATCCATATCTCTCCGTTTTTCACTTCATCAAGACCTGCGATCATGCGCATAACAGCACTTTTTCCACTCCCGGATGGGCCAGTCAATATTACAAATTCTCCGTCCTCAATCTGGAAATTTAAATCCTTTACTGCCTCATATCCATTCGGAAATGCGCGATCTACATGTTTTAATGTCAGACTTGCCATCTGATCAGCCCCTTTCTTTGTCTTCCCCTGACTACTGTAATTCAGGCTTTTTATCCATCATTACTTTTTTACAACAACGCCTGGTAAATGTCTCTCTTTCCGACTCCCCGGTCTTTCGCGACCATTTTCATTGCTTCTTTTTTCTGAATCCCCTGATCCATATAATAATCCATATGTTCCTGAATGGACATTTCTTCCCATTTCTGGCGTTCTTCTTCTATCTGTTCCTGACGGCTCTTACCCTCAATGACAAGCACGCATTCCCCTTTTGGTTCCTGCTCTTTATAATATTCCACTGCCGCACTGATCGTTGTTGCAAAGACGGTCTCATGCTTTTTCGTAAGCTCCCGGCAAATGCGGATTCTTCTGTCACCCAAGGTCGCAAGCAGAAGCTCTAATGTCCGGACCAGTCTGTGCGGTGCTTCGTAGATAATCATAGTTCTTGTCTCTTCCGTCAGTTCGTTCAGCACTGCCTGTCGTTCTTTTTTATCTGTCGGAAGAAATGCTTCAAACGCGAATCTTCTTGTGGACAATCCGGAAATGGTCAGCGCTGTGATGCAAGCTGCTGCCCCCGGAACTGCTGTCACAGTGATTCCTGCTTCCTGACACATTGCCACCAGCTCCTCACCCGGATCGGAGATTCCCGGTGTTCCCGCATCCGTGATCAGTGCAATATCTTCACCATTTTCCAAGTGCTCAATCAACGTATGCGCTTTTGCAATCTTGTTATATTCATGATAACTGGTCATCGGTGTGTGAATATCAAAATGATTCAAAAGCTTAATGCTATTGCGGGTATCCTCTGCTGCGATCAGATTAACTTCTTTCAAAATACGGACACAGCGAAATGTCATGTCCTCCAGGTTGCCGATCGGAGTTGCACACAGATATAATGTTCCTGACATATAATTCTCCTTTTATTTCATCCCGTACAATTTCAGTACTTCTTCCGTATACTCCCCGTCTTTCGTGTAGACTATGAGCGGCGGGTCTACGGCGAGGCGTGGTTTTCCGCCTTTGAGGCCTTCGATAAGAACCATGTTTGGCTCTTTGTCTGCATATGGGTGGACGAGACGCATGCGTTTCGGCTCGATTCCGTAATTGCACATTTTTGTAAAGATTTCCGGCAGGCGGAAAGGACGGTGCACCATGTAGAAACGTCCTTTCATTTTCAGTACTTTTGCACTTTCTCGCAGAAGATCATCTAATGTGCATAACGCTTCATGTCTTGCGATATACAAAGCCTCGTTATCATTTTTCAGGCCGTGTTCTCCAATCATATACGGTGGATTGGATACAATGACTTCATACGAATCATTTCCAAATATGTGACTTGCCTCTTTGATATCACCGGTAACGATATCTATCTTGTTCTCCAGCCCGTTGTGTGCCACGCTTCTTCTTGCCATATCAGCACTTTCTTCCTGAACTTCCAGACCTGTATAATGAAGTCCCGGATTCTTTGCTTCCAGTAAAATCGGAAGA
This sequence comes from Dorea sp. 210702-DFI.3.17, assembly GCF_020560825.1. NCBI lineage: Bacteria > Bacillati > Bacillota > Clostridia > Lachnospirales > Lachnospiraceae > Dorea > Dorea sp. 210702-DFI.3.17. Next base: position 34,641 of record NZ_JAJCNB010000027.1, on the reverse strand, counting down.
ATTCCGGTTCCGGTCCCAAGATCCAGTGCACGTTCCCCACGTTTTACTTTTGCATAGGAAGACAGAAGCACGGCGTCCATGCCAAAGCAGAACCGACCGGGCTTCTGTATAATCTCATAGCCCTTCACCTGGAGATCATCCAGGCGTTCATCGGGCTTCTTATTAGTCATCATTTAACTTGGAGGCGCCATTTTTCTCCTCCAGAGCTTTTAACTGTGCAAACTCCTCTTTCGAAAGCTTTGCATCTTTTTTCTTCTTTCTTGATTTGAATCTCAGCTCACCTGCCGGATATTCACGGATTTCTTTTTCATCGTTATCCAGCGTCACAATAACCTTTACAATCTGACGCAGTACGTGAACGGCCTGAACTTCACCATGAAGTCCTTCCGGCGTCGTCACATGATCTCCAACTCCCGGAAGCTGACGGTTCAGCTCTTCATAGGTCTCTTCTTCGTTAGTCAGACAGCACATCAGTCTGCCACAAACTCCGGATATCTTTGTCGGATTCAGAGACAGGTTCTGCTCTTTCGCCATCTTGATCGATACCGGTGCGAACTCAGACAGATACGTGTGACAGCAAAGTGGTCTTCCACAGATACCAATGCCTCCACGAATCTTCGTCTCATCACGGACACCAATCTGACGAAGCTCAATACGTGTACGGAACACGCTTGCCAGATCTTTTACCAGCTCACGGAAATCAATTCTTCCATCTGCGGTAAAGTAAAATAACACTTTATTATTATCAAATGTATACTCCGCATCTATAAGCTTCATTTCCAGACCGTGTTTACGGATCTTCTCTAAGCAGATGTTAAATGCTTCTTTTTCTTTTTCTCTGTTTTTCTCTTCTTTTTTGTAATCCTCTTCGTTTGCAATTCGAATCACAGATTTTAAAGGCTGTGTGATCTTGTCGTCTTCTACTTCTTTCGGACCTGTCACAACCTTTCCGAACTCAACACCGCGAGCCGTCTCTACGATGACACGGTCTTGAGGTTTAATCTCTAATTTCCCCGGTGAGAAAAAGTAGATCTTTCCCGCCTGACGGAATCTTACTCCGATTACTTTTGTCATAAATCTAGTTCTCCTTTATCGTCAGGAACAAAAGCTCCATGACCAGATCAAAGTTAACATTTGCTTTTAATCTGGCTTTTGCTTTGTCAAGGCTGTCCAGAATCGTCTCAATTCCTTCATAAGAACTGCGTCTTGCCTGCTCACGCATGCAGTCGATCTGATCTTTGAATACAACCTTATCTATTTCCCTTGTCGCTTTATATAACAAGACATCTCTGTACCATACCATGATCAGGTCAAGATAGTCGTTAATTTCAACTTTATAAAGAGTGCAGCGTTTCACTGCCTCCACAAGCTCACTGATATCCATCTCATTTATATGGCGCATCAGGTTCAGGACTTCGTCCTTGAGCTCATTAAAATGCTCGGAACCTGCCAGTTTGATAGCTTTCCCAAGGTTTCCCTGTGCAAATGCAGCGCAGACTTCAGCCTTGTAATCTGGTACTTCCATTCTCTCCATGAGATATTTTTTAATCAGTGCATCTTTGATGTAGCGAAGTTTTAACATGACACATCTGGAATTAATTGTCGGAAGCAATACGTCTGCATTTTCCGTCAGCAGAATAAATACTGCATACTGTGGCGGTTCTTCAATCGTCTTTAATAACGCATTCTGTGCCTGTACCGTCATAATATCAGCTTCCGGAATAATATAAACTTTATACGGGCCCTGATATGGCTTGATTGCAACTGTATTATTGATCTGTGTGCGCACATCATCGACTCCGATGGATCCCGGCTTCTCATGTGTCACCCAGATAATATCCGGATGGTTATTCGATTCTGCCTGTACACAGGAATGACATTTATTACATGGTTCTGGTCCATGTTCTTCACATAAAAGTGCCATGGCAAATAACTTTGCCAGCATCTTCTTTCCGGTTCCGCGCTCGCCATTCACAATGTACGCCTGTGATACCCGATTCTCGGCAACTGCATTCTGCAAATATTGAATTACATCTCTGTGTCCTACTACATCTTTAAAACTTCCCATATCGTATGTCCTCTATAATTTCATCTAAGCATCTTTTTTGGTCATCATTGTAATAACGCTTCTTTATTCCCGCAGCTCTCAGATGCTCCTCGGAAAAATCTTCCGTATCTGCGAGAAATCTTCTGCACATCTCCGCGTAACGTGGCACTTCCTGCTGCCGCTCTCTCGTAAGTGCACGGTTCAGCCGCTCGCCGTCCTCTACTTCGATGTACACCGGAACAAGATACGCCGCTCCGTAATATTTCTTTAACTTTCCATAGGACTCCAGCGTTCCGATCATCAGATAGTCGGATTCCGCCAGATTGACCTGTCCATCTTCTATTGTAGCATATTTCCATGCTCCGTGAACAGTATTATAAGTACGAAGTTCAACAACCTTTCCCTGTCTCTCGAAAATATGCATCTGTTCATCTGTTACAAAATGGTATTCGACGCCTTCTCTTTCACCTTCCCGCTTCGGTCTGGTCGTGTAAAGCGTCACTGTCTGAAGCATCGGCAGCTCTTGCTTGATCTTCCGGAATAATGTATCTTTTCCAGATGAACTCTTGCCCATTATATAATATATCTTACCCATGCGTCCATACCTCTATGTATCCTTCTTTTTCTACTCCCTGTATCTCATATGTTCTTTCCATATACCATTGAAAATGTTCCCGGATCTGCGCTGTGATCCGTTCCCCCGGCACCAGCATCGGGATCCCAGGCGGATAGAGATACGCGTACTCCGCGGAAATGTAGTCTTCGCTCTGTGTCAATGGCACAACCTGAAACCCATCTGCCCCTGCGTCTTTCATGCTGATGACCTGCGCCGGTGAATAGATTACTTCCGCCTGTGGCAGATGTCCCGGTTCTATATCGTAATTTTTTTCTTTCTTTTGCGATTTTTTGATTTCTTCCGGCACTATGTCTGAATCTACAGTGTTATAAGCCCCCTGTAAAGGTTTATATTTCTTATCCAACTCATAAATTGCTTTTATAAGCCGTTTCATTCCTTCATCGGTATCCCCGACCGAAGTCATGGCAATCACATAAGTCCCCGCGGCCATCTCCATTTGCAGGTGGTACTGATTTAATAAATCTTCCTGCAATTGAATACCTGTTGCTTCTGCACCATATGTATCCGCAAATCCTTTCGTAAGTCCTGCTACTGATAATACAAGCTTTGACTTATCATAATGTTTGGTCTCTGCCAGCCGGATATGTTCACATTTTCCAAGTTCTTCTCTACATCTCTTCAAACGCTCCACATACGGGTCAAAAACTTCCTCGCAGTGATGATCCAGCATCTCCATGCACTGATCGATTCCCGCCATCAGAATATAAGACGGACTGCTACTCTGTAACATATGCAGATATCGTCTCACCTTTTCCCGGTTCACCAGATTTCCATTCATGTGGAGAAGTGCTGTCTGGGTAAATGCCGGAAGTGTCTTGTGAACACTGTGGATCACAATGTCTGCGCCTTTTTGATTTGCATTTTCCGGAAAATAGGGATGAAAACCAAAATGAGCCCCGTGTGCTTCATCCACGATCAGCGGCAGTCCTTTTTCATGTGCGGCCTTTGCTATCTCGGCCACATCCGACACAATTCCATCGTAAGTCGGAGATACAATCATGACTGCTCGGATCTGTGGATACCGATTAAGGGCCCTCCTCACATCCTCTGCGGATATCTCAATATTCAACTGTAACTCTGAATCAAACCGGGGATAGAGATACACCGGATTCAACTCATTCATGTAGATTGCATGATAGACCGATTTGTGACAATTGCGCGCCACAAGAATCTGATCTCCTTTATTCGTCACACCCGCGATAGCACTCAGAATTCCAACTGTACTTCCATTTACCAGAAAATGTGTCTCATCTGCATGATAGATTCTGGCTGCCCGTTCCTGAGCCTCTTTCAGGATTCCTTCTGCATGATGAAGATCATCAAATCCTTCAATCTCTGTAATATCTACAGTATAAGGATCCGCATCCCAGGACATATGCATCTTACGCTTATGTCCCGGCATGTGAAATCCATAATAGTCAGAATCGCTATACGCTTTTAATTTTTCGTATATCGTTGCCATTCTTATAATCTCTTAAGAAGTTCTTCTCTTTCTTTTTCGTATCCTGGTTTTCCAAGAAGTGCGAACATGTTCTTCTTGTAGCTCTCAACACCCGGCTGATTAAATGGATTTACTCCAAGAATATATCCGCTGACACCGCATGCGAACTCGTACATATAGAATAACTGTCCAAGTGACTTCTCGTCCTGCGCCGGAATTGTCACTTTCAGATTCGGAACCTGTCCGTCTGTATGTGCAAGAATCGTACCATTCATAGCACTCTTATTTACAAAATCCATTGTCTTGCCTGCAAGGTAGTTCAGTCCGTCCAGATCCACCGGCTCCTCACCGATTGTGATCTGCTCTGTCGGCTCCTCCACTTCCATAACTGTCTCGAACATGATTCTGCTTCCATCCTGAATGAACTGTCCCATAGAGTGAAGATCTGTTGTAAGGTCTACAGATGCAGGGAAGATTCCTTTCTTATCCTTGCCTTCACTCTCTCCGAAGAGCTGTTTCCACCACTCAGATACATAATGCAGGCTTGGCTCATAATTTGCCATGATCTCAACCGCTTTTCCCTTACGGAGCAGAATGTTACGTGTTGCTGCATAGAGCATTGCGTCATTTTCCTCAAATGGATTCTCAAGTGCGAATTTTCTTCCTTCTGCTGCACCTTCCATCAGCTTGTCAATATCAGCTCCGCTGACTGCGATCGGAAGAAGTCCAACAGCTGTCAGTACAGAGAAACGTCCTCCAACATCGTCCGGTACTACGAACTCTTCGTATCCTTCCTCATCAGCAAGTCCTTTCAGAGCTCCACGAGCTTTGTCTGTTGTTGCATAGATTCTCTTAGCAGCCTCAGCTTTGCCATACTTCTTCTCCAGCATCTCCTTGAAAATACGGAATGCGATTGCAGGCTCTGTTGTTGTTCCGGATTTGGAAATGATATTAACTGAGAAATCTCTGTCTCCAATCACTTCGATCAGGTGTTTCAGATATGTACTGCTGATGCTGTTACCGGCAAAATAAATCTCCGGAGCTTTGCGGATCTCTTTTGATACTACATTATAAAAGCTGTGTCCAAGAAATTCGATTGCTGCTCTTGCGCCAAGATAAGATCCTCCGATACCGATTACTACCAGCACCTCTGAATCTGACTGGATCTTTGCAGCGGCTTTCTTGATTCTCTCGAACTCCTCTTTATCATAATCAACCGGAAGATCGATCCAGCCAAGGAAATCATTTCCTGCTCCCTCCCTTCCCAGGAGTTCAGCTTTTGCAGCCTCGGTAATCTTCTTCATAGATTCCATCTCATGTGCGCTGATAAACGCATCTGCCTTTGAATAATCAAATGTTACTTTACTTCCCATTGGACTCGTCCTCCTTATGCTACCCTTTACGTTCTAGTTCTTGTCTCGAAGAAATCTGTATAATTTTCTTCTTATAAATGTGACAGCTCACAGACAGTCCTTGTTTCACAAAACTAACTTTGAGCCGTTATCTATATTTTAACAAATCAGTCTCTTATTATCAAGCCATAAACTCCTCCAGGATTTCTCGGATACGCTGATTTCTGTTTGCCTCGTCCTGCGCCTTTGTCTCTTCCGATTCTATTGTTTTTTCTATTTTTTCTGTTTTACCTGGTTTTTGCGATATAGCTGTCTTTTTGACTTTCCGGTCATCTTCCACCTGCAGCGGTTCTGTCTTATACATCGCCCAAAGCAGACTGTCCATAGATCCAGGAAATTCCTGCTTTGGTTCCTGCTTCTTCTGATTCACAGATTCGTCTGGCAAGTTATCACCCTCTGCCCTTCCTGCATTTTCTGGCATTCTGGTATTCTTCACAATTCCTGTATTTTCTGGCATTCTAATATTCTCACCCATTCTCGCTTCTTCTGGCATTCTGGTATTCTCACCCGTTCTCTCTTCTTCTGGCATTCTGGTATTCTTCGTCATTCCTGCTTTTTCTTGTGTTCTGGCACTCACCGCTATTCTCGCTTCTTCTGATCTTGCCTCTTCTGCCAGAACTTCTTTCTTGTATGTTTTTTCATAGCGATGCTGATAAATATTTTCCAAGTAATCTACCATATAATTTCGTACTGCCTCCAGTCGGTACTCCTCATCCGTCAGCATATGTACCAAGAATACGATTAACGCCAGCGCCACGCCGGTTCCGCCGATCATAGCTGTCTGCTCTGTCGCCCCTTTAATCCGATAACTTATGATTGCACCGACTCCGCCAAGAATCAGACAAAGTCCGGCACCCGCCATCTGTAACCGCCGCCATGCATGGAGCCTGACTCCACCAACCCGGTATTCATAGAGATACTTGTCCACAAATACGCCTACGTTTTCCACCTTTTCACTGATCATACAGGTGTGCTCGAATTTCGCCCGCACAAGCCGCATCAACGGATGATTACTCTTCCCCATACTTTCCGCTGCTGCCACCAGCTTCCTAAGTGTTCTTCCAACGACCACCTTTGACACAACTCCGGCAAATGCACTCATTCCCATCAGTACATAGATCACATGTCTGTCTAACATTAATTCTAACATGATAAAAGCCCTCCTTTTGGCACCAATTATAATGGATTTTCCAAAAGAAGGGCGAAAAACCGTTCCCCATAAAGCGACATCTGCACACCGCAGATTATGGTATTTTTTCTTATATTTTATCGAATCATTTATTCTCTGGTTTTAAATCATCGGGAGCAATTCCTTTACAAGCGCCACGCTGTGGGCAATTGCCTGTTTTTCAAACTCTGGATAATCCATCGTTGCACTGTTGTCAGCTTTATCAGAAATTGCTCGAATGATGACATACGAAACTTTGTTAAGATAAGCGGCGTGCGCAATTCCGGCTCCCTCCATCTCTGTACAGAGAGCCTGAAAATTCTCCACGATACGTGCTTTCACTTCTCCGGAAGAAATGAACTGATCTCCACTTGCGACCCTTCCTGTAAATGTATGGATCTGCGGATTTGCTTTTTCATTTGCCTTCACTGCAAGCTCTACCAGATGCGGATCTGCCGGGAATGTGCGTGTATCCATTCTTGGCACCTGCCCGATTGCATCTCCAAATATGGTTGCGTCCATATCATGATGCACCGAATCTGTAGAAATCACCATATCACCAATGTCAATTCTTGCATCCAGGGATCCTGCAATACCTGTATTAATCAGCGTATCTACGCCAAATTTATCCACCAGGATCTGCGCGCAGATTGCCGCATTAACTTTACCGATTCCACTTCTTACAACAACCGCGTCCTTCCCACAAAGAGTTCCTTTATAAAATGTCATGGAAGCAAACTCTGTCATTTTAGCATCTGCCATCTCACTTTTCAGAGCTGCAACTTCCTCTTCCATTGCTCCAATAATACCTATCATCCGATTTTCCTCCTGCTATGCATTTTTACTGTGCGATTCCCGCACATATCCTTTATCCAACTGCCTTTTTCACTATCATTACAAACATTTCCTGTTATCCTGTACATTATCCCCTACCCCATGCACAAATGTCAAGCATTGATGCTCTTTACTGCACCTGTGTATTCCTCTTTGTATTCCTCTATGTACTCTTTTTCATATTATTGGAAATCTTAATTTTTCTTTACAAGTAGATTCTTCTCTGTTAGAATGGCTTCTGATATTCATATATCTGGTATAACACATAGGAGGGTATTTAACATGGATTATAAAACACATGGTGTCTGTTCCAGCATGATTCACGTAGAGCTGGACGGCGATAAAATCAAAGATGTGGATTTTGTAGGTGGATGCAACGGTAATCTTCAGGGAATCTCAAGCCTTGTAAAAGGAATGAAAGTGGAAGATGCCATCGAAAGACTTTCCGGAATCAAATGCGGTTCCAAAGCAACTTCCTGCCCGGATCAGCTTGCCAAAGCACTCCGCGAAGCAATCGCTCAGTAAATTGATTCAATTGCAAAGTAAGTCACATGGAAAAGGACACGCAGCTTTTAATAGCTTGCGTGTCCTAAAACTAAACTTACCTAAACTTACTTCTCTTGATTGTTATAATATTTTTTCTTTTAAATTTTCTTTGAACTGTCTCCAGTTCCTTCGCTCTTCCAAAGCCCTGCGAACCAACGTAAGGGCCATGAAATATGTAGATTGCTGTGGAAGAGCGTCTAATTGTTTCAATATTCAGTTGTTATTAAATTTCTAAAGTATTATGATCCAACCTACTAACTTTACCCGAAATTTGTTTTTAATTTGTTTTTCCCATCATTATAATGGCCTTGCCCACTAATCTGATTGTAATTATAAATTGTTAAATTCTTCTTTCTTTTCTACAATATCTTACTTACGGCTCCTCAATGTAAACTCCATTTGTGAAACTGCTGCTTTTATCTTCACCTGCGGAATGAACACATCGAACACGATAGTAATAGTCACCTTCTACATCCATGTATTTCTTAGAAGAAACACGATCAGCATTTTCTAAGAACTTATTCCAGGAATCATAAAAAGACCATTTTGTATCTTCTTCCTTAGCGCGTTCAATAATTACCCCAATTCCGATACGTTTTACCTCATGCGAAGCTAACGTTGTTCCTCCGGCATAGATTTCTCCTGGTCCCATCCGAACAATTTTGGAATATCCTGTCAGAAGATCTTCGCCTCTGGCAACTTTTTGATTATAGCCGATGGATTCTGCATCTGTTGTAAGTTTTGATCCGTCGATCACCTTCACGCTAGATGCCGCCTGTGTATCCGTCGATACTCCAAAGCTTAATCCTAAAGCCATAGCAAATACGCAGCATATGGACATACATCGTTTCATCTATCTACCTCCCATCTTTCTCTATTTAGGGTTCCCTATATAATAGACACATGAACTTCGAAAAACTGACGCGTTTTTTACAAAAAATACAAATTTTTTAAAATATTTTCCATTTCTTCCTTTGTCATCGTTCCTGTTAAGCAATAATACAGATTATTATATTTAAATTCTGCTTTATACCTGTTCGTCTCCGTTTCAGGTGTTTTGTATTCAGTCACTTCTATTGGAACACTTTCTTTAATATAATAATGACCTATAATCTCATCTTCATTATCTGCTCCTAATGACACTTCCCCATAAGAGGCACTAACCATAAATTCCGTTCTCTCTCCGTTGCACACATAGTCTAATTCGGCCACCTGAATATCTGTATCCAACTCCATCTTTACAAATTCCATGCCTTTTGGACGCCATATTATCTGAACTGACTCTATTCCAAACTCTTCCCCTATTTTCTCATATGCCTTCTCTTCATCTTCTTCCTCGATAATCTTATTCTTATCGCTGGAATCAACTTGAGAAACTTTTCTTCCACCTACAGAACTCTTCATAAACTGCAACATTCTCTCTGGTCCGCCAATGCTTGTCATTCCAACTGCCATTACGAGGATCAGCACTGCTGCCAGCGCTACAATTCTACGGATATTGCGTTTTTTCCGGCGCATTGTATAGATTTTCTTCTCCTCGCTCTGATTCTTCAACATCTCCCGTCCAAGGCGAAGTGCTTCCTGGTCTTCTTCTGAGAGTTTCGCATACGCATCTGTTCGCTTCATATCTTCAGAACGCTTTTCACGCTCACGGATTTTTTGATCCAGTGCATTTTTCATGCGAATCTTCAGCTCATTTGGAATCTCTTCATTATCGTTAAGTCCGACTTCTTCTTCAATCTGTTTCGCTTCTTTATTCAATTGATCTTTTAGGATTTCTTTCAACTGATCTTTTTTTTCACTCATAATCTACCTCTTAACGAAATCTATCCTCTCTTTCTCTTGACCAAATCTCTCGGGAACGTATAATATAATTATATGCCAAAGTTGAAAATCTTTCACTGTTTCGTAAAGTGTATACGAAGCAGAATTATCCGTACGGCATTCCTATTGTAACATATATTATCGAAAGGAGCTTTTTATGAAACGTATTATCTTAACCGGCGGCGGTACTGCCGGTCATGTTACACCTAACATTGCCCTGTTACCACGTCTTAAAGAATTACAATACGACATCCACTATATCGGCTCATATAACGGAATTGAGAAGGAACTTATCTCTCAATTCGGTATACCATATCATGGCATCTCAACCGGTAAACTCAGACGTTATTTCAGCGTCCAGAACTTCACAGATCCATTCCGTGTTATCAAGGGAATGGGTGAAGCACGTAAACTGATTAAGATTCTGGAGCCTGATGTTATATTTTCCAAGGGAGGTTTTGTCTCTGTACCAGTAGTCCTTGCCGGTAAGGGACAACATGTACCAGTCATTATCCACGAATCTGATATGACTCCGGGTCTTGCCAACAAGATTTCCATTCCTTCTGCAACGAAGGTCTGCTGCAACTTCCCGGAGACATTATCTTCTCTCCCGGCAGGCAAGGCTGTTCTCACCGGATCTCCGATCCGTCAGGAACTTTTAAGCGGAGATAAGTACCGCGCCAGAGAATTCCTTCACTTCACTTCCGACAAACCGGTCATTCTGGTTGTCGGCGGAAGCCTCGGTGCCGTTGCCGTGAACAATGCCATCCGTGCGATTCTCCCGGAACTTCTGAAAGACTTCCAGGTCATTCACTTATGTGGCCGTGGCAAGCTCGATCCTTCTTTGAACGGAACGGAAGGCTACGCACAGTTCGAATATATCAAAGAAGAATTACGTGACCTCTTCGCACTGACCGACATTGTAATCTCCAGAGCCGGAGCCAATGCTATCTGTGAGCTTCTCGCCCTGCACAAACCAAATCTTCTGATTCCGCTGTCTGCCAATGCAAGCCGTGGTGATCAGATTCTCAACGCCCGTTCTTTCGAGCGTCAGGGATTCAGTATGGTGCTTGAGGAAGAGGAACTTACGAACGAAACACTTCTCAGTGCAGTTCATGATCTCTATGATAACCGCGAGAAATACATCGATGCAATGAAGCATTCTTCCCAGCAGGATTCTATCGATACCATCATTGATCTGATCGAATCGGTAACTGCTTAGATACTTACAAAACCATCTGATTCTGACGCAGATATCTGATAGATGAAAACAGGTGTCATATCCGGCACCTGTTTTTTATTTGCCATCCAGTTGGTGAAACTGTTCTTCGTAGTACTTCTTAATCCATTGCTTTGCCCTGTATAATGTACTATACAGCGTATCCACAGATATCCCCATTTTCTCTGCAACTTCTTTTTGTGGTTTATCCAAAGTATATGAAACGGTAACTGCCTCATACCATCTTGAATTTTTCTCATATAGATCTGCAAAGATCGTATCGTGTAGCTCGCGGCATTCTTTCTGGCGAAATACTTCTATGAGTTGAGCATCCAGTCCTTCTGACGAATATGGCACCTCCTGCTCCGGAACCTCTTCCATCGGTGTCTCCCACTTGCTGTCTCTTAGATAGTTCTTTGCCATATTCTTTGCGGTAGTGATCAGCCATGCATGCACGGACTCCATACATATATCTCCCAGGTTGTCGTATAATTTCAGGAAAACTTCCTGCACAATCTCTTCTGCCACATAGTGATCTTCGACGTAGTACAATGCCGTTCGGTACACTTTACTTACATTTTCTTTGTAAAGCCTGTCGATTTCAGCTTTCTTTACATCTTCAGATTCCACCATTTAATTTCCATCACTTTCAAGTTTATAATTTAGACAGAATATCCTGCTTATCCTCTTCGGTAAGCTCGCCCATCTTCCAGCCAAGTCCAACTTCGTCACCTTTATAACGCGGAATCATATGTAAATGGAAATGGAATACAGTCTGTCCTGCTGCTTCGTTATTATTCTGCACGATATTGTACCCGTCACAGTGTAAGATGCCTGTAAGCTTTGTGATCATTTTCTTAGCCAGCACCATAACTTTTGCAGCCTTATCATCGTCCAACTCATACAAATTGGCATAGTGTTCTTTTGGAATAATCAGTGCATGTCCTTTCGAAGCCGGGCTGGCATCCAGAATCACGCGGAAATCTTCATCTTCATACAATGTTGCTGTAGGAATTTCTCCATTTGCCAGTTTACAAAAAATGCAGTTATCATCTTTCATTTTCATGTCCTTCTTTCCTTTAAAAAATCATTTTTAAAATTATTGATTATTTTATCCGCCAATGCTACACTATGAAAAAATAAATTCATAAAGGGCGGTAATCATTATGTTCACAGAATCTGATTATGAAAAATTACACCAGATCATGGCAGAAAGTCCTGAGAAAGAAGAGCTTCTCACCAGACTTCTTCACTCCCACCGTATGGATATCAGTACCATCAGCCATGAGATTCGCAACCCGCTGACTCTTATATACAGTACCTTACAGATGATCGAAGCATCCAATCCGGAAGTTCTGAATATCCGGCACTGGTCAGACTTACATAGCGACATCGAATATATGAAACAACTACTGGAAGAGCTATCAGCATACAACAACGGTCAACGTCTGTCACCTTCTTCGACAGATTTCGACATCTTCCTCAAGAAAATTTCCTTATCCTTTGCTTCCTCCATCATTGAAACCGATATTGAATTTATCTCCCGGATAGAGCCGGAACTTCCTGTTATGCCTGCAGATTCCATCAAACTTCGGGAAGTTCTTCTGAATCTTCTTGGAAATGCGCGCGATGCAGTACTGATTCAACAATCTACATGCTCTAATCATCTTGATTCTGCCTGTAATTGTGAAAGTAACGGATCTTTGGATACCGGCAAATCACTTACCTATTCTCCGCAAATTCACTTTCACGCATGGAAAGAGCATTCAAATCTGATTATTTCCGTCTCCGATAACGGCTGTGGTATTGCACCAGAACATCTATCTTCAATCTTCGAACCATTTGTCACGTACAAATCGTCCGGAACAGGCTTAGGCCTGCCACTTTCCCGCCGAATTATCGAAGCACATGGTGGAACACTGACTGTCCACTCAGAACCGGATTTGCCGGACTGCCAGCTAAAAACTACATTCACCCTTACACTTCCAATCCCTTAAAACATTTTTAATAATGTTTCGGCTTATGTTTCCAATATGTGAGTACTGCCAGTAAAAATCCGGATACCAGCCCGCCAATGTGGGCTGCGTTATCCACCCCTTGTGCGGTGAATCCATAATAGAGACTTAAGCCTGCCATCAGAACAAGTCCTCTTGTTGAAATCTCTCCGACTCGTCCATGATTACGGATTGCAACATAAAGAAGTGCTCCCACAATCCCAAAGATCGCTCCGGAAGCACCCGCTGATACCGCATAGCTTCCCTGGCTCACATCAAACCATGCCGATACGAGATTTCCCATCAGTCCGCTTCCAAGATAAATGAGCAGAAAACGGATCTTTCCAATCTCTGGTTCCAGGCTGTAACCGATGACCAGCAGCATCACCATATTGTTCATCAGATGACTGAATCCAAAATGCAAAAACATACTGGTGATCAGTGTATAATATCGTTCTCCGTTCATGAGATATGGAACATACATTGCTCCGTGTTCCATCATAAATGCGGAATCCTCAGTCATACCCATAAAAGACAGTCCGAGGAAGATCAGAACATTCGCTGCTGCGATTGCAATTGTACAAATTGGTAATTTCTTGTAATTTCTCATAGGAAAATTCTCTCATTAATTTTCTATAATGTCAACGTTATTCTGCAAGATTTTACTCATCAAACTCTACAATCAGATAGTATCCTCTGTCCGTATGTTGTATTTCTTTGATCACGCCCTGTCTTGCGTGAATACGCTCAGATGTCTTGTAAATTCCAGACATTGCAACTGCTGGTTCCACTACATAAGTAAACAGGTTCGTATTCGGACTTCTCTCTGTTACTTCCACCTGCTGGCCTTCTTCCACCAGCCCTTGTCTTTCCATTTTAAACCGTTCCTGTCTCACGACAAACCGCCTCCTGTCTCTGATATTCCAGCCGGGATTTTTTCCGGCATCATTCCTGTCAGTACAGTATAACACTAGAGATCTTCTTCTTCAATATACAGCCCGTCCCAGTCTCCCCACTTTGGTTTTCTGCGTCTGTGAAGAAAACGCTTCATCGGTGTCCACAGGTTTTCTGTCTCACGAAGTATCGTACTTCCCATTTCCTGGCTTGCGATCCAGTCATGTTCTGTTCGGTCAAAATATGTGCTTCCTTCCTTTTCTTCCTCTGTTCCCAAATCTGTATTTTTATCCTCTGCCAAAACATTTTCTTCCTCTTCTTTTACACACTCCTTTATAATCTGTTCCAGACTGTAATTTTCTTTCATAGTCTCTTTATGCAAAAGGAACACAATCTGGACACATTCTTTATCCTGATAATCTGCACATTTCACCAGATATTCGCTCAGATGGTGAAATCCTTCCCACAGACTTTTTTCTTTCGGTGGATAATAACAAAAATAATACTTTTCTTCTGTGTAAAAAATATACTCCGGATCCATCAGAATACAATTCACATTGAGAAGATACCTTTCTACTTCTTTCACGACACGCAAAATAGATTTTAGCAATATTTTTATTTCTTCTCCACTCATCGTATGCTTTTCATAGAGCGCTTTCATGGACACTTTTCCACTCACATCATAATCATAACAGCTTTTGTCATCCATTCCCCGTCCATGCATTTCCAGCAGTCCTTCCACCTGATTTTCTTCCAGCATTTTATTTTGATAGTCCTCTGTATAAGGGACTGACTCTTCTATCGTAATCTTACGTTCCATTGACGAACTCCTTTATTTTCTTAATATCCCGAAGCTTTTTCTCCGGTTCTGTAATTGCCGCACGTTTTTCCACACTGACTTTCATCTTCCTCCATGTTCCCTGTGCCCGGACACAGACTTCATCTCCTTCCACCGTAACCTGTCCCTGGATTGTAGATAATAGGATACACTTTCCATTCACGCGACTTTGAAAAAGTGTTTCCAGTTCCGCCGCATCTGTCCCGCTTCTATCTCCAGATCCAGTCTGTGAATCCGGTTTTTCTCTCGCCTTATTACTGCCGACTACCGCTGTCTCATAAGCTGCTCCCGCAATTATATTCTTGTCATGGTAATAAAAAAATGCATAGATACTGCTCATGACCAGCAACATAATGATTGGCATTAAGAATGACATCTCTACTGTATAACCTCTCACGCTGCACCTCCCTGCTCTGCCAGCATCAGAATATATCCAAGAGTCAAAAATGGGAAAAATGGCATTGTCTTCACTCGTCCGCGAAATGCCAATATCACCGAACAGACTCCACTTGTAAAAAATGCTGCTGCCAACACTCCCACAACTTTCCAAAACCCCAGATATCCTCCAAGAATCATAATTGCCACGCTGTCCCCATAACCGATTGCTTCTTCTGTCACTTTACTGACAAGAAGGAACAGCACTCCCACTCCGATTCCTGCACAGATTCCAGCAAGATCATCTACATTCGTCTGTTCCATCTTTTTCAGGAACACTCTGATCTGATAAAAATCCACTATTTTCCAGAAGACTGTCAATATTCCCCACAACGTCAGAACTTTTCTGGAAACTTTTTTATTTCTAATATCTGACACAGACAGCCCGGTTAGAATTAACAGCACAACTATATCGACCATTCTATTTATATTTCCCACATCTTGTACCTCTTCCCATTCTACTTGTCATTCCTGGCATTCTATTTTCCACCACATTTTGAGCATGCGCGCTTTCCCGGTACTTCAGAAATTCTCGCTGTATATACGGTACGCTTTAATCCGCTGCATGTCAGTGAATTATGATACCGGTCACCCTGATCCGTAATATACACACTTCCACCCATACTGCTGCCATGAACACATTTCTCACAGGCATGATACTTTCCGCCACTTTCATTGCGAAGACTATTAAGTTCCGATGACGCCGCCGTATGGATCGACAGGTCCAGATGCGTACAATGTGGATTTTTGTGATAGACAACTCCTGTATCCGTTACATATACAATCTGATCATCTTCTTCACCAAACCCTCCTGCCTCATAGCCGGTCCATGCCTTGATCCTCATAGTTTCCTTATAAGAAATCGGCGCTATAGAAAAGCCCGGAACCGGAATCCGCACCTGATAAGATGCCTGAATTTCTCCAATTCCCGTAAACGGCGACAAATAAGATTGATTACAATTGATTCCTGAGCTGCCACCTTCTACAATGCTTCTCTCTAACCGTTCTGCTCCAATAGAATTTACAACATCACGTTCCAGATTTGACGGAATCACTGCCGGGACTTCTACTGCCTGCACTGCAAGCTTCTTTCCCGCTTCCTGAAGTCCGCTTCGCACAGCCGTCTGCACGGATAACAGCTCCAGCAGTAATACCAATGCCAGCGTCGCAAAAAAGAAGATCGGTACTGCCATGGCAGCCTCCACGGTAATGCTTCCTTTTTTACGGGTGGATGCAGATGCCCTTCCTGTATGCTTGGATTTGTATATGCTGGATAATAAAGGGATATCTTTATCTGAGTTCATCGAATCTTTCTCCTTTCATTTTTTATGTTTTCAGTTAGCAGAAATTTTATAACTCCCGGTAGGGGGAGCGGAAGGACATCTGCACCCACCCGTTATTGATTCATTTCGTTATTGATTCATTTCGTTTTTAATTGTATCCAAAATATGTCGGAAAATCGTACATGATCCCACGACGCAGATTACATGTGCTGTGAAATTCTACTCTGCCGATGCAGGCATCTGCCCGAAAAAATGTCTGTCCATATCGTATCTTTAAATTTTGTTCCACCATATCTAATGTACGCATCCCAACTTCATCCTGGGATTTCAGGAACAACAGCATGCGAAGGTATTCCCGATAAGCAAGTCCGCTTTCCATATCTTTACCACTATCTGCTGCCACATTTTCTCCTGCACTGCCAAGCTGCATCAGTCCGGAAAGGCTTAGCTTCCAATCCTCTGCGTTCTTTACAAGTGGTACTTTTCCTCCACTTATCAGCGTTCTAATATCCATGATTGCTTCACCATAAGCCCATGCAAGTAAAATTCCCTGCGCGGCACCCTCTGTCAGTTCCGGAAGTCCGATCACCGTACATAATGTAAGCGCTGCCGCCTCGGCTTCTGCTTTCTTTTCCGGATCCGTCTGGATATATGCATAATCCGGCACAAATCGGACCATAAGAAGCTTACTGGCAACCGTCTCCAAATTTTCTCTGTCGCTGGCGTGGCCTTCCAGAATATATTCCAGTTCATAGTCCAGACTCCCCACACCTGCCATGTCACCACGATTCCCGTTGCTGAAGTCTTCATTAGCAGAATCTCCTCTGACAAAATCTCCACCGCCAGAATCTCCACTATTATAATTTCCATTGCCAGATTGCAGGCTATCTGAAGCCATCTTGAAATGTTCCAGCACGTACTCTCCAAACAATAATTTACTGATTGTACTTCCCGATCCTGCTACATCTGAGAAATCTCCATATCCCTGATTTCGTTTTCTATGAGATACCATTTCCGATAACGTAATACTTTTTTTTGACATTACACGTCCCTTTGGCATAATCAGATCTACAAGAGGCATGCTTTTTAATTTCGCCACATGCGATAAGGGATTCTCTTCCTCTGGAAGTTCCTCCTTCTGCGACAACAGCTCCTGTAATTCCTGTTCCGTTTTTGCCCCGTCCCTTTCATAATTTTGTAAAGCCTCCTCTCCTGCTTTCCATGTATCTGTCTGTCCAACCAGTTTCTTCACCTTATCCAGTCCGTATTTATTTTCCATATATGCCGTCACCTGCTCGTAAAATGCACTGGCACCTTGGTCCGTCAATAGCTGAATTCTTGTAATTTCCTGATCCATCCCGCTTGCTCCGTAATAGGCCAGCCGTTCCTTTAACAATTCTTCACTGTAACTGCCCGTCTCATAACTTCCTTCCAGCGCAAAAATTCCGTAGACTTCCCAGAGTTCCTTCTGATACTCTGCAAATATACTTTCCACCGCCCGTGTCATATCTGCTCTTCTGTAATTTTTTACATTCTGTAAAGAGGCACTTTCCAGCATTGCTCCGGCAAATGAAATAAGTAAAATAAATACCAGACTTAAATACACTGTGACTTCCCCCTTTAAATACCGCTGCTCTCGCTTGTAATCTTCTCGAAAATCGTCTCGACCAGACTTGTGAGCTGAGATTTGAATATAACGACAAGTGAAATCAGTACAACCAAAATTAAGATAATTTCCACAACTCCGACTCCGTCTTTGTTTTCCAATATTTCTCTCACTCTGTGTTTTAAATACCAAACTCTCCACATAATTAATCCTCCCGCTTTCTCTATTCTTGCTTCTCTATACCCGCTTTTCTATTCCGTCATATCTTCTGTGGCATATTTTACTTTTTTACAATGCCTACATTTGTACGGTAAAAAATGCCGGGACTACAACAATCACAAGCACCTCTGCCAGCATCAGAAACATCGGAAGCAATAGCTTTGTTCCTGCTTCTTCCCCGAGCCGTCTTGCTCTTGCTTTTCGCTCTTCAAAAGACTGGATTGCTTCCAGCCGAAGCAGGTCATTTAGACCTTTTGTACCTTTTCTCAGGTTTTGTGACAGCAATGCACCAAATCTCATATATTCCTGTGTCCCGCATCTTCTTCCGAATTTCTCATAACATTCTGCTTCCGGAACACCGCCATCCATCTGTCGGCATGTATACTTCATCTCTTCATAAACTGCACGCTTCCCTTGCTGCTTTATCCGCGAATCGTAATCATTTACAATCTTTCTCCATGCTTTGCGGACCGTCATTCCTGCACCTAAAAGTAATGTCAGCTTACTGATGACTTCCGGATAATCCAGACACATCTGTTTTTGTCTTGCCTGTTTTTCTTTTATCTCGTTCTGCTTGTCCAGCGCAAAAAACAGCACGGAAATCACAACTGCAGCCGCCATAATTACTGCACCTCTCCAGTTCATTATCGTATAAAAATGTATTTCCTGTCCGTCCACCTGTTTCGGCAATGTTAACGTCCCGGATTCTCTGGTATCCTGATCTTTTTCTGCCACTGTCCGGCGCACCTTTTCTAATAACGCTCCATCACTTCCGATCATTCGTGGATAGACCATTGCCATACATTCATACAGTATCTGTTTTTCTACATCTTCCCGATACGTCAATATGGCTGTCAGCTTCACCGGTGTCCCTTCACTTACAAGCTTATCTTCCTTTAATTTTCCGTAAATATTGATCACATCATAGCGGTCAAGCTTCCATGTAACATCGATTGGCTTTCCTGGAATCTCGGTCAGAAGATTCAAATCCCGGTCCACATGATCCAGACTTACATTCTCCCCCAGAATCAACGAATCCATTTTCTTTACTGCCTGCTTTAATACCTGACTGATTTCCTGTTCTCCATAGACCTGCTCTGTTACTTCGATTGGAATTTCCCCCAATACCCGGTCTTTTCCCTCTACACGCAGTTCTTCCGTCTTCTTCCCTTTGCCATAAGTTTTTCTTGTGATCTCCTCTACATTTTTTCTGTAGGCACCATTGTAATCCCAGATAAGAGCTGCAACGCCCACCGAAAACACCACTAACATGATCCCGATACTCAGACTTCGATCTCGATGATCTTTCGCCCAAGCCCGTATGCGCCCAAATATATGATCAGACATCCTGTCATCACTCCTCTTCCTGCTATATTTCCGTAAAGATTTCCCATAAATTCCGGAAAACTGACAGTCATATAAAGTACAATTCCAAAAGGAATGACCGACATCACCTGAAATTCATATTTTTTCGCCGCCAGCATTGTATCAATTTCCCGTTTTACATCAATTTTGTCTCCAATCTGATCCGCTGTATTGCGGATAATAGACATCAGATTTCCTCCGCTTCTCTTGGCCGTGACAAAGACTCCGGCAAAGCTTTCCACATCTGGAAGCTTTGTTCTCTCGGACAGTTCTTCTACTGCCTGTTCCACCGGTACTTGTACCCGGATCTGCCTGACCATGATTTCCAGCTCACGTAGAATTGCCGCATCATCAGAGTAAAAAACCTGCATCTCTTTCAGGCTCTCTTTCACTGCATTTTCCACAGAATATCCTGTATTCAGTAAAGAGGAAAATGTCTGTATCAGTTCTTTGAACTGTACTAGAAATTCCTGTTCTTTTCGCTTAATGCATTCGTCCAGAAGCTGTATGTAATACCACACGCCTGCCGGAATCAGCAATATAACTGCCACCCATGAGCGATAATATATCCATGCCGTTCCTGTCACAATAATGATGACCTTCAAAATCATTTTTACATATTCACACTTCTTTATATCCTGCTGCCAGTAACTTCTGTGTATGAACCAGGTCGTCCATTTTTCTCCAAGTTCCCTGAATTTTCCCATCCTTTTCTCCTGTCTCTTCGAATCTGTACAGTGGACTCACCAGAATCTCACCGTCCTGATAATCCAGGATTTCTGAAACCTCCAGTACTTTACGGCTTTTATCTCTGAGTCTTCCAAGATGCACAATAATGTCTATTCCTGATGCAATCTGTCTCTGAACTGCCCCCAAAGGAAGATCCATTCCCATCAGCACCATGCTCTCCAGCCTAGAAAGCATATCCTTAGGACTATTGGCATGACCGGTACTAAGACTTCCATCATGACCGGTATTAATGGCCTTTATATGGACTCCCTATGTTCCCATCATGCAGAAATACAATATCTTTACTTAATATACACTGTATATAACGTTATTATCTTGCCATTCCACAGTTGCAAAAAGAAAAGAGCGCCTTTCACAGCCCTCTTTCATATCGACTTTCTCATTCATTTGTCATACTCAACAGTTTGTCAACCAATGTCTCTAAACTTTTTCCCAAAAATGGGATAAAGTCTGGTATTGCACCAAATCCCATCCCAATTATTATCATTCGACCACATTCTCTTGCAGATTCCAATGCAAATCCATAACTCAAAACACCTGTCAGAATAAATATAATTGATAAAAAGTAAAGCAAAATATTTCCCAATATCATCGGAATTTTTAATAACCAGTGAATCAATGTCATTACTGCAAGAATTAAATATAAAAACACTTTTATTATGTACTTAACCAACATTTTTAATCCCTCCCTTTTTTATCTTTCCGGACAGCAAGAATCTTGCCATCCGGACTTCCATTTTTTTGCTATCCGGGCTGCAAAATTCTTGCTATCCAATACAGTTCATTATCCTTTCGTGTATATCATTTCCGTCAAAATTATCTCTTCTGCATCATGACAAAGGGTATTCATCCTCCTTGTCCATTCCATGTTGTCCTGCCTTTTTAATTTCTCTGTAATTCCTTGTTTCTCCATCATCTGTTTTACTAATTGTTCTTCTCTATCCCTTGCTTCTGCATCAATCTGATTCAAATGCTCGACAAGTTTTCCTTGTAACAACAATATTTGATATTTTGCCTTTCTGTGTTCCTGTAAATAGCTTTTACGAAGCATCCCATATTTCCCATAAGTTGGTTCGATATCTGTAAGTGCCAATTCTGGCAAATAATAATCACCACACAACATATAAGTAAGTCCATTTTTCTCATCATAAATTTCGTTCTGCATAAAATATTCTCCTTTTCTTCCTATAATTGGTCGTACATCTTCAACAGTGTTCCCTTTTTCATTTGACTATATTTCACCTGTAATTCTTCATATTTTTTCTGAAGACTTTCATATTCGTTTTTCGGAACACTATCGGATAATTTCTGTTCTAAACTCTTAATCCGTGCTTCCTGTGCTTTTGCAATAGCATCACTTTTAGGATTTCGCAATATCATTCCCTGTTGTTTTTCCTTCAATTCCATCATGACCTGTTTCACATTCGGATTATTATAGAAAAAACCTCTGGAAAGTCCTGTTAGTTTTGTAAGTTCAGCAACTGAAATTTTTATATTTTTTCTATACATTGTTTCAATAGCTGTTATTGCTGTTTCCGTCATTTCCGCACTTTTTTCTTTTGCCAGTGCTACCATTTTATCGTGTTTCTGCATTTTCCTTTTCCCTCCTGTATTGTGCTAATAATTCATTCATTTCATCTCGTACAGCCTTTGTATCCTCCGCTAATGCTTCGTTTCTTAACCGCCGATAATGTGGTATGGTTCGTGTATCCTTATGCCCCAACAGCCTTGCAATGCTATCATCATCTAATTTCATTTCTGTAAGTTTTACTCCAAAAGTATGTCTAAAACGATGTGTACGAAACTCAAAATAATTTCCCTTATCATCCCTGATGTCATTTTCATAAATCATGATATTTACATGATATTTCAGCATTGAATCTGTATATAATTTTCCATTATCTTGCAGAAAAATATATTCTGAATCTGGATGCTCCTTTTCTGAAACTTCTATTGCTTTTCTAATCAATTCTGCCAGCTGATCGCTGACTGGTCTTTTGTATTTCCTTGTTTTCTGCTGGAGAATAGTTATAAAATAATGCCCCGATTTCTCAGATAAGCAATCCCTTCGCAAAGTCAACGTATCCTCTATTCTTGTACCAAGCATTTGATGTATTATTAAACATCTGCCTAACTGGGGCTTTAATTTTGTTAATGCACAATTAAATCTTCTGATTTCTGCATCTGAATACGCTTCTGGTAAAGCGTTGTCATATGCTCTGCAATCACTGGACAGAAAAAGGTTGCATATATTTTCTATTTCCAGTTCACGTCCTATTTCATCCAACAGATTATCCAAAACCGACAGCTCTGTCGTGTAACTGACTGATGTAAGACCGGTATCCGTTTTTATATAAACCAGATAATCTTCTATCATATCCCTGCTAATTTCTGTAAAGTGCTTTACTTCTGGAAATCGATCATACATGAAACTAGCAAACCGACGGAATCCACGCAATTCACCTTTTATACTACCCATTGCTTTTGTCTGGCAGTGGCTATACAATATTTTCTTTATTATCTCTTTAAATTCTTTCTGCCTGATCTCACGAAAATCTAATCTATATCTTCCACGAATCGGATTACTCCTTGGCACAATATCCAACTTTCTCATATCCCATACATCTTTTTCATTTTCTGGAATATCTGCTGTTTTACACTTCACAACATACTCATAATACATTTTCAGAAAAGAAATCTGAGCGCTACTTTGTTGCTCAACATTCCGCCTATCCGGTCTATTTCTTCTAACATACAGCGCCAATCCTTTTTTATATAAAAATGCTTTATAACTTCTCTCCAGTTCTTCCCATTTTTTATCAGTGATGCTGCTACAACTTGTACACTTCTCATTCAGAAATTCTTTCAACAGATCAAATCTGTAAATATCATTTACTACTGTTGATAATGACAAACGTCTACATCTATCATCGATATACCCATAAATCTCATCCTGCATCTTTTCATTATGAATCTCTGATATGTAGTACACCCTGTTTTCCTTCCATTTCAGTCCTGCCAACTGTTTTTCTGTAGCTTGTTGATAACAGTCATACGAAATCAAATTAATATTACCTTTCATCATCTTCTGCTCCTTTCAATTTAAATGACTGATTTTTAGAGAAATATTTATCTTCAGCCGATACAATACGTTCCGGCATGAAATCAATGTACTGTTTTGTCATATTCTCACTTGAATGTCCTAGATAATCTCGTACCCCTTGTATAGAAACCCCATTTCCGTACATTGAAGTTGCAAGGTTATGTCTGTAATCGTGTGCTCTAAAGATATAATCTCCGCAGGCAATCCCACGAACCTTACACTCCCGAATCATCTGATTTGAAAATGTCTGTCCATTAAATACACCACCCTTTTTATTTTTGAATAAATACTCCCCATTTTTTATTCCGTACTTTTTTTCATAATCATTCACCAGTCCAACCAATAAACTGGGAACAGGAATGACTTTTTCTCTCCGCATTTTGCTTTGATATATGCGCATCCAATTCTCATTGCCTTGTGAATAAAAGGCTCCCGATTTTATTGTACAAACCTCGCTTTTCCTAATTCCTGTGCAAAACAAAATCAAATACATCAACTGTAAATGCTCTGGGAATGCCGGCAGCTCCTTAATCAGATGAGCAATTGTTTTTTCTGGAACACTTCTTTCATTGTGTTCTGAAAAACCTTTTTTTAAAAATCGTTCCGGATAAAACTTCAACACTTCAATATTTTTCATTTTCAAAAACTGTAGAAATGTATGCATATGTGTGATATATCGGTTAAAAGTAGAATACTTAATATCGGACTTATCCAAAACAGACACATAACCCTCTATATCTTGTATCTCCAGTTCAGTTACTTTCTTACTCTGTCCATCCAGATATTTTAAAAATTGTGAAATAAAACTTATTGTATTTCGGATATTTGATAAAGACAGATCCGATATCCCGACCAAATATTTTGCGTATAATTGTAAATACCAACGATTTTCTTTTTCGTAAATATTAATAAATGAAAGGCTTTTAACAGGTGAACTAGCATTGATTCTCGATTTATCAAACTGAAACCTATCCATATACCAGATACACGCTCGCCAATTTGTCTCTGAATCTGTCAAAAATAACGTTCTTCTCGCAAACTCAACAATCTTAGAAGCCTGTTTTTTTATAATTTTCGACTCCTTGTTTAAATACAGATAAAATCTGTTTTCGTCTGCCTGTTCCATTTCTTCAATATCATCTATTCCGTACTTATCGCAAAACCGTATAAGTGCTTTTAATGGTTCTAAAAAATATCTTCGATGTCTTTGTACCTTATCCATATTCAGAATTTCACACAGCAATATTTTTGTCTGTCGCACCAACTGTGATGAATGTATCCTCGTTAAGTCCCATAACAAATCATTCTTATCAACCACCTGACGGAAAGATTGTGCTTTCTTCTTATTGGGGACATACAGCAAAAACAATTTGTCTTGCTTAAAAAACTCCTGTTCTACAGAGAAGGGCTTTCCTTGTGAATAGACATCTGGCATATTTTCTATTTTTAAACGATCAAATAAGCTCAGTAATTCCGCTTTATATTTTTCTGAAATATCCTCTTTTTCAAGAGAATCCATATACATTTTTCTCGTTTCATAGTTAATATCTGCAGTACACTGTATATCTGTATACTGAAAAAATTTGTATAACCGGTTATAGTATTTTGCTTCTCCAGTCGTAACTAAAGATATTTCTTCCTTTAATTTCTCAGATATTTTTTCCTGATATAACTTCGGAACAATTTTTAATACTGCCAAGGTAATCCCTCCTTCCTTTTACAGAAAATCTGCAATTTGGTATAAATCTTCATTATTTGAGTAGTATTGATCTGTCGCTTCTATCAATCGTTCATTATTTTCACCCAAGTATTTAATGGTAGTTTCAACTTTCTTATGCCCCAGGGCAAAACGAATGTCATTCAAATCCCATCCTTCTTTTCTTCTTTCCTCCGCAAAATAGTGTCGGAGCTGATGCGGATGGGAATTGATATCCGTTTTTTTGGATAGCCTTTTCAACATGCTATACACAGAATCCGCATCTAATGGCTCTCCTTTGTTTTTTCCAGTTAATTTTGTAAATAGATACTCCGAGTTCATCAGACTTTTTCGGTTATCAGAAATGTACTTAACCAAGAACTCAAAAGTTGTATTACTTAACAAAGCCATTCTATATTCTGCATTTTTTGCTCTTGCCAAGTTGGTATTGGATTCACGATACCTTACCCGAACCGTCCTTCTTTCAAAATCAATATCTTCGGTATAATGGATTCCCAGAATTTCCCCTAATCTAAGACCGGTTTCTGCCATCATTGCTATCAGCAATCGATCTCTATCATTCGAACAGGCATTTATCAGCTCCTGTATTTCTTCGGATGTTATTTCTTCCAGATTAGGTTCTTCTTCTTTGAAGAAACCTTTAAACGAATTCACTGCATTTTGATGATTTACTCCCATACTGTCAAAATACGATACTTTTTTTACTCGTAAGACTTTAAGCATTGGCAAAACATCTTCCAGTGCCAAAAACTGGTAGTATCTGAAGACTGCACCAAGATACATATTGCAGGTCTTATTGCTCGTCTGTGTATTATGCTCAGTATGCTTTCCACTCTTAACCCAATACAAGAAATCAATAAAATGTTTATTCTGCTCTGAATAGGATAGCAATGTAATCTCATCCAATCCTATCGTTTGCTCCTGCAGATAATTGTAATAATATGAAAGTGCGAAGGCTGCGGATTTTACAGTATTCGGAGAAGCATTAATCTGATCCAGATGCTTCAAATACTTTGATGGAAGGATTTCAATTTCTTCAATATCAGAAATAATCAAAAAACGTGGTCTATTATCTTTCAAAACCGAAACAACCCTATATTTCAATCCACAGCCCTCCTTCCTTTCTTTTCGATTCGTTTGACTTCTTTGACTTCTTGATTTACATTATACACAAAGATATCAAAATGTCAATTACGTTTTTGACTTCTTTGACTTTTAAGAGAATATCAATAAAGCATTTTTTGATTTCTTTATGTTTTAAATTGATTTTTAGGGATATAATTGATAAAATAAAATACAAGAAGTCAATTTATACAAAGTCAAAGAAGTCAAGAGGAGATTTGAATGAACGAATTTATATCAAATTCAGGCACACTAATAAATCCTGACAGCGTTTACGATCAGGAAAGATTCATCAATATACTTCAAATCATTTTACAGAAAAAAACACAAAAAGAATTATCTGAACAAACAGGCTTAAATAATGCAACCATTTCACGAATGCTCAACGGTGCCCGATCTGGAAGACCATATAAAAGCACTATTGATAAAATTGCAAAAGCCATTGATGATCCAGAACTTATCCAAGAGTTATATGATGCAACGGGATATTCTTCTAAGAAAATACGGGAACGAAAAAAGATAATTGCAGACAATGGATTTTCTCTGGATCTCTCTACTGTTCAGGTACATGAAAAATTTTTTTCTACCTTAATGCGTGGACTTTCCATGATGACAAGTCTGCATAAAGTTGAATGGACAATAAAATCCGGAACACCCAGATCATACGATTATTTAATTGAATTAAAAGAGGGAAATATAGATTATTGGTATATTAGATATGTAGATAGAATTACTTCTGATGAAGAAAGGAAAAAAGCCTTAACTGCCATTTATGGAGAATTTGCAAAATTAAATTTGGGCGGAAAAATTAAAGTTTCTTGCGCCACTCCTTCTTACGAAGATTATGATTATTTTGTTACAATCCCACCATACCAATTAAATACAAATGCTTCAATCATACATTTTGATTCTGAACTCGAAAGATTTGCAGACGAAACCTTTTTAGAGACAGCTTTACCACTTAAAGAAAATATTCCTGTTAAGGATTTTTGTAATCTTACCGAATCACTGATACTATAACTTTTTGATTTTATCACAGAGAGAGTTGCTTATGGCTCTCTCTGTTTTTATCGCTTTTTCCTCCCATGTTCTAACTCATTATGGCAAATCGTTTTCTAAAGCAAGTATCGCCTAGAGTAACTCAAAATCCCATTTCTGGATTATGATTCTCTGACGTACTTAATGGAGATTATGATTCCCCATACCCTCAATATCACAAAATATCAAATTCTGTTATTAGCTCATAATAAATTTTCGCAGCTATCTGTTTTTTCACTCATAGTTATCAAAAGCTTTTTATAACCATCTGCTTCTATCGGCTGCAGATTCAAAATTCTTTTATTCAAAAATGAATAAAAGTGGATTTCAAAAAAACACCCATCACAAAAATGTAATGGGCACTTCTATTCATTATACTTGCATCGACAAATCTAGCATTTTCTTTTCGATTAAATCACTGTTTATATTTTAGTTGATTTTCAATAAATGCGTGCTTTTGATTCCAAAATTCTTTTGCCAATGACATATATGTGATTATATTTGTAGCTGAATCTAATGGTCTTTTCCCAGATTCAATCAGTTTATCTACCAGTTCACTATTTATATGATAAATGGTGCTTGCATAATCGTATACATCATCAAACAAATTTAAATACTTTTCAATTTCTGAACAATTCTCCATTGTACAGTGATTTTGTAACATATTTATATTGTATCTATATTTCATATCCAAAATAAGAAGCCAAACATCTAATCTATCTAGTCCGATAGCTCCCTTAGCTCCCTGCATATTTCCTGATTGAAGCATTATAGATATATTATCTTGTGAATGATACATCTGGGAACATTCATTCAGCATTTCCAAATATATTTCTAGTATTCCTTCACCTGCTAAATCACGTTCTAAAATTTTTTTATAGTTTTCATATCTGCTTCTACATAATTCTCTTTTCTTTTGGGTAGAAAAGTTAAAATCCGTTTCGCCACTAAACCTCATTTCCTCCGTGGACTTTCCATTATGTATAAATTGACATTTAATATATGGTCTTCCGCCTTTTTTAACGATGTCATTATCTGTAAATAAATTTCCACCCTTAATTAGATTATTCGTATACATTATTTGATATATTTTCCATGCTCCGTATTTAACATCATATTCACCAATATCATTTATTTTTAACCAAAGTCTATGTAACAATTTCATATTCCTCTCTTTCAACCATTTAATAGGTGTAATTACATCACTGAATACACTTAACCAGTTCTACAAACACCAATTGTTCCAATTCATATTATCACTATTTCCATTTTCTCATAAGTTTCTCAATTACTCCAGAGCAAGATCCACCTGTGTTTAACAATATTGTCTTTCATCACAATATTCTCTCATCAGGTTTTCATCTTGCTGGGGATTCCCCAAACCCATTTTTCTATTTATGCCGAGGTCTCAGTATACACTAGAGCAAGATCCACCCCGGTAATACCATATCGCTATTTTAGCAATATAATATTTTCCGGACGTAGGATTCTTGCTGAGGATTGTGCTCCCCAGTTCCTCACATTCAGCATAAATATACACTTGGTTCCCCGAATTTTTCCGGTCACAACACAGGGATATAAAATAGACTAAATATCTCTATATCCCTGTGAAATCACTATGTGATTTTAAAAACAGCAAGGACAGGAAGTGTGGATACACTTCCGCAAAATTACCAATTTCGGAGCCTTATCCAAAATTGAAAAATACATAAAAATCCAAAATCCATAACCTTACTCAGTATCCAAATTTATGATTTTTTACAAATCACAAAAAACCAATATGAAAATTTTACAAATTTTGTATCACCTGTAAAATTCCCATATTGGTTTTCATTCAGCTTTTATGGATTTGGAATACTCTATATTTTCCAAATATTCTGTGCATTAGCTAAGAGCCATTCTGCACGATTTTCTATTTCATGTTCGTTCCAATCATTTTTTTGAAGTACGTCATATAATGTATAAAGTCCGCTCGCACACAAAAGTAAACCTGGTTTATTTTGTCCCTTTGTACTATATTATATAATGCGGGTTGATGTATTCGAGGGCTACAAAGCAGATTTAAAGCTATATTGCAGCCGCCGGGTAAGATGATTACTTTGTCAATTCTTGATACATTCGCATAAGGGACGCAACGCAGGCAGATTCACTTGAAAATTCCGGCGTTCCTTTTGTGAAGCCGTACGCAGCCATAACCGCACGATCATTTGCTTGATGTGCCCTGATAAGTTCCGGCGGCATTAAAACTTCATCATAAAGTTCTGCAAGACTGCTATCGGGGTAAAGTGCTCGCGCATCAAGAATAGCCTGTGCTGTCTGTTCTATTTTTGCCTTTTGTGCATCTGTAGGGGTAGGCCATGGGAAATTATTGTATACAATATTTATTGAATATTGGTAACTAGGACCATAGTATCCACATACGGTTCTAGTCCAGGCCATGTGCACATTTGATTGCAAAACGCCAAAATGAAATAGTGTTGCGCCACTCATGAGACGTAATTTGTTGCTACAAAATGTATTTTCATCCAAAAATCCCATTGGAATATATCGCCTATTTCCCGATGAAACCTCAGGGGCTGCAATATAATTACCAGACGGCATATTTTCTGTCTGAAATCTTGTCGGTGTATCTGCTAGTTTTTTTGTTGATTTACGGTTACTTTTTTCTCTGTATTCTTTAACTGCTTTCACAAGTTTCAAACATTCAGGCATTGCTTTTAATTCTGCTGGGCTACATCCACCCAACCATAAACAATACTTAAATGTATTATTTAGAAAACCTGCCCCATCTAGCCATTGTCTAAAATATTTTTGGCTGTTTGGCTCCTTTTCAACAAAATTATCCATTTCAGATTTAGTGAAAAGATAATTTCCATTATCAATAGGCTGATTACCCATCTTAAATACAGGCACTTGACACAAAGGCTTATTTCTTGATGAAACAAGAATATCCTCAGCTGCCGTCAAATATGGACTGATATGTGGTACTTTTATAACTCTATCACCTGAAAACAAAAGGGCTTCTCTATCTTCAATATGTGAAAAACCAACAATAATAACATAAACAGTTGCTGTCTTACCCGCTTCGGAATTCCATTTGAAAAACTTATATGCAAAGTTGATATAAATATCGTCTTGTAAAATGTTTTTCCAAATAGGGTAAATCTGTTGCCCTTGACATATTGAATCGGTTGCAACAAAGGCACATCTGATTGCTGTATTTTTGGTGAAAACAGCCGCTTTCTTAAACCAACAAGCAACATAGTCAACATTTCCTAAATCTTCACCGAATACATTAAGCCTATCTGTTTTCTGTGTATCATCTAACATTCCTTTTGAAGATGAATCTTTAGCTTTTGTTCTTCCGGCGCGGGCTACAAAAGGCGGATTTCCCATAATATATGAAAGCTGATATTTCGGAATAACGCTTTCCCAATCAACTTGAAGTGCGTTGCCCTCATGTATAAATGCATTCGTTTTCAGCGGCAGGAAGTCAAGATGCATCAAAACAATACTTTCTGTTTCTTTCATCATCTGACTTTCAGCAATCCATAATGCAGTCTTTGCAACGGTTACGGCAAAATCATTGATTTCGATACCGTAAAACTGACTGATAGAAACCTGTATCGGGTTCATATTGTCATAGCCTAAAACCATCTGACCGCCTTGTAATTCCTGTAAGATTTCATTTTCCAAACGACGCAACGACAGGTAAGTTTCCGTTAAAAAATTTCCGCTGCCGCAGGCGGGGTCTAAGAACGTAAGCGTTGACAACTTCTTTTGAAAATCTTGCAGTTTTCTTTCCCGTGTACGCTTTACAGCAATATTTCTGATTTCCTCAAATTCCGCCTTTAATTCATCCAAAAACAGCGGGTCAATAACCTTGTGAATATTTTCGATAGAAGTATAATGCATTCCGCCGGAACGTCTTGTTTCCGGGTTCAAGGTGCTTTCAAATACCGCACCGAAAATAGTAGGGCTGATTTCCGACCAATCAAAATCAGAACTTGCTTTTGTTAGTAATAAATCGCGGATTTCATCGGTAAAGGGTGGAATTTCTATATCCTCATTTGCAAACAATCCGCCGTTGACATATGGGAAAGCTGCTAATTCCGGGAAATCATCTTTTAAATACGGGTCACGATCTTCGAGTTTTGTATCAAGTATCTTGAAAAGGTCTGTGATAGCACGCCGCATTTTGCGTGCGTCAAATTCCGCTAAATAATCATGGAACATACCGCGCCCGCCAAATATGCCTGCATCCTCTGCGTACAGACAGAATACAAGCCGGACACAAAGCACATTAAGGCTTTTCATAGCACGTTCACTTGTAGGGTCTGCATACTGTTTTGCAAATGCATCATAGAGCAAGCCGACAATTTCACCCGCAGCAATGGAAACTTCCATTTCACGCTTTAAGTGTTCGTTGCCGCTATCCACTAAAAATTGAAGCCGATAATATTCTTTGTCGAGATTTTCAAGCAGGATTTCTTCCGGCTCTCCGCCGGGGCGTTCCATATCGTATACAAGGAACTTTTCAAAATTACAGGTAACGACCCAACGCGGGTGTTGTGACAGCGGTAATTCTGTTATATAGCGTTTTGCCTGTTGAAATGGGGTTAAATACGTGCCGTCTGATTGCTTGATAGGCTTTCTTAAATCTTTGCCCAGTCCTTTTTGTTCAATCAGAACTTTTGTTTCTGGGATATTGCCATCAATAAAACTTGTATGATCTAAGTGCACCTGTTCTTCAAATAGTATGAACTGTTCCGGGTGCTCTTTCCCGAAAACGTCACGCAGTAGTGACAGCCAAAAAGATTGACTTTCCCCTTTCTCATATCCTTTATCTTTCCAGTATGCGGCAAAGGCTTTCGCCGCCACACGCTGTTCTACATCATTCATATGTACAACCGCCTTTCAGGTATAATAATTCAATTGGCATTATACTATATTTACGGCTGTTTCTCAATTATAGTCTGACAATTCGAAGATATATTTTTGTCGCTTAAATAGGCAAAAGTCGCTTGATGATACTTGAAGATAATACAATATCTATGCGAGATATCCAAAGAAAACCACGATATATAGTGTTATAAAAAAGATATTTTGTACTATATACATTCCGAGAAGAAGAACATCTGGACCTTCGACAGCAAAGGCGAGCTGCTGCTTACCATCATGTCCTCACTAGCACAGGAAGAAAGCCGCTCCATTTCAGAGAACTGTACATGGGGCCAGAGAAAGCGATTTGCTGACGGTAAGGTCACTGTTCCATTCAAGAGATTTCTTGGCTACGACTGTGGTCTTGACGGAACCCTTGTAGTAACTCCAGAACAGGCCGTTACCATCAAACGAATTTACAGTATGTTCCTTCAGTGAATGACCTATCACGGGATAGCAAAACAGCTCACCGATGACGGCATTCTGACACCGGGCGGAAAGACAAACTGGAATCAATCAGCTGTAAAAAGCATTCTCTCAAACGAAAAGTACAAAGGTGATGCTCTTCTACAGAAGTCCTACACAACTGACTTTCTTACCTAGAAGACCAAAGTCAATGAGGGAGAAATTCCACAATACTATGTAGAGAATAACCACGAAGCCATTATCGAGCCGGAAGTGTTCGAGATGGTCCAACGTGAGATATTGAAGCGAGGTCGAGGCAAGAAATACCACAGTGGAGTACACATCTTCTCCACTTAAATAAAATGCGGCTGCTGCGGAAGCTGGTACGGCTCAAATGTCTGGCATTCCAACAGCAAATACCGTAAGGTCATGCTTTTTTCCTCCTAAATAATCGTGCATTCACAAATCTTTCTCCGACTATTTTTACATATCATATCCACAGTATATCATTATTTGTATTTTGTCTACACACAAGGAACTTCTACCGCCAAATCATAATAATATTGATACATGACCATGTTATCTTTTGCTTCTATATACACTCTCTGAGCTTCTTTCATCAAGTTATTCCAAATATCTTTCCATTCACTAGGAGCCGAATCTAAAAACCACATATTATTAAATGACATTTCTATCGTCCCCCATAAATCATCTTCTTTACGCTCAGTTTTTATATTCATCTGCATATTTCGTGCAATTTCCAATGCATCTTTTTGTAAAAAAGTGAATTTCACTACTTTTTGAGGATCTGGAACTTTCTTAAAACAACGCATATGAGCTTCTGCCTTTTTTATAATTGTTTCCAATTGTTCATCATGCCATTTTTTATCCTCTAGTATCTCTTCTTCTGACATTTGCGCTTTTTCTGCATTAATTTCTCTTTGCATTTCTTCCAATTCACGCTGTGCAATATCATAATATTTCTTTTCAATCACCATAATCTCCCAACTCCATAAAAAAAGAAACAGTCAACATTTTCGTTACAACTGTTTCCTTTATTTTTGAAGTCCCCGGAGCATTTGTATCACTACATTCTGTTCTTTTTCATCAAGATTATTCCAAATATTCAAAACCTCTTGTTGTGATTCTGATAAGCTTACTGGAACATCCATTCCGGCAAAGAATTGTGCCATTGTTACTCCCAGTGCATCACATATCTTTTCTACAGTAGGCATAGTGGGTAAACTTTCTTTAGCAATAATTTTTCCAATCGAAGATTGAGATATACCAGTCAATTGTGACAGCCGATATTTACTCATATCACGTTTTTTACATAAAGCTATAATATTGTCCGCAATATAATCCTCTGTACGCAAGTAAATACACCTCTTTCCGATAGTAGTTACCTTAATTGTAACTAGAAATCCGAAAAAATATTAGAGATGTATCTTGCAAGTATTTACTAAGGGAAACAGTAGTATTAAAACAAAAAAAATAGAACTATATAAAGTTGTATTCCATTAATGTCAGCTTATTATCTAAATGCTCATATTCTCTTTGTATTTCTTCAATTTTATCATATAGTTTCAGCACTGTCGAACCCTTTATCATTTTATTTTCTTGGCACATCTGCCGGAATTTTTCTTTGTACTCCCGCAGTATTCTTCCTTTTTCCTCTAATTCCTCCAGTGTTTTAATTTCCTCTTTATCTGCCATGTATTTTCCTCTCAGACATAATTTTTAATACATAACTCAAACTTCCCACACCAATAAGGTGTGCTGAACCTTGATAACTCTATATTT
>NZ_JAJCNB010000026.1:0-38078 GCF_020560825.1 Dorea sp. 210702-DFI.3.17 | reverse complement strand
TGAAATATAGAGTTATCAAGGTTCAGCACACCTTATTGGTGTGGGAAGTTTGAGTAATTAAATTACATCAACTCTTAAAGTTATACCGATCCGATCTTCCAAAGGTGTAAATTCTACATTTCCATCCAAGAAACCCAATAAACTCAAGGCTTTTGCTCCGTCCCTTAAACACTGCCATGACATATAAATAGTATTTTGACCACTTTTTTATCTCCTTTCGTGCCAACGGATTTGAGGCGATAAACCTTTATTTTTCAACATTTTTGCACATTTTTATATTTAATTGTTTTTCATTTTTCCTGTCGCATCATTCAGCATAAAGACCGAGCAATTCTCATTCTGAATCACAGGCTTCACATTACTTCCAAGATTTGCAATTTCATTCTCATTCAAATTTCTTCTCATTCCCTTCATATAGCTGTATTTTCTTCGTTAGTCATCTCTAACTTTTTTATATCTTACCATGAGAATTAAGCTTTATCCATACCTGAATGAACCTTGGTAATCCATTTGGACAAAAATAAAGTTCCAGACTTATCATCTGAAACTTTATATTCAAGAATGCCTCGGCATCCTTGCATTACTTCACACAATGGAAATATACCATCGAGCCTTCAACATGGACATCGGTTTCTTTATATAGTTTTTGAAGGATATTTCTCAGCTCTTTCTCCGTCTGAAACGGTGGAGAAAACCAACCTTTCTTTGCAAGAATATTTTTTACCAGCCAGTCTGTCCGTTTTGATTTTCCCTTGATATAAAAGCAGGCAATGAAATTGCCGCCTGGTTTCAAAACACGCCATATTTCATGAAATGCTTTTTGCTTGTCAGGAAATGCATGAAAACCATTCATACTGACAACAGTATCAACAGATTCATTCTCCATTTGCAGATTCCCCACATCACCCTGAATACATTTGATATGTGCATGACTGCCAAGTCTTTTTCTGGCTTGATCAAGCATATCTATGCTGTAATCAAGGCAAGTAATATGTGCATTTTTCAAGGAACTCCATTTGTTTTCCGTAAATACAGCAGTTCCAACCGGAACATCAAGAAGATTTCCTGAAAAATCATCAGGAACATATGCTAAAACTTTTCGTGCTATATCATTATCATCAGTGCCACTCCAAAATAACTTAATATACAGTTTACTGAAAATATTCCCTTGAGTAAGAACATCGTCATATATATTTTTTGATGTTTCATAAGCATTTTGTATTTTGTCTGCCATAGTACCCTCCAAATTTAATTTTCATTCTAAAAGCTTAAAACTATCGTTCTCTAATCTTCCTGACATTACGATTCATGAGGTGTCTTCCAATATGTCTATAAACAAATGCTTTAAAAGCTGAAATTTCTTGATGATGTTCCTTCAATAGTTCATCTGGACAATCATAAACACCAAAATCCTGATTGATTCCCTCGCTCTGAATATAAGTATTGTTCCTATCAAATTCAATAATGAGATTTCTGAAATCCTTGACTGCTACTCCATAACCGCAAAATGCACCTTTACATTCCGGATTTCGTTCCTGTAACTTCTTTATATAGGTTTTATCCAAAATGAAGCCTTCCAGTTCGTACCACTGATTTTCAAAATTAATTTCTACCCAGCTATGGAAAATATTTGTTGGGGCATTACGGTAAACAAACCCGGTCATAGCTCCTTTCTGCAGGCTTTTATCAATCGTAAAACCATGTATTCTGCATGGAATATTGCAGGCACGTAAAAATGCCATGAATAAAGTTCCTTTTGTATTACATTGTCCATAACCATCTGCAAGTACTTTTGAAGCTGAAATTCCATCATCAATATTATATCCAAATAAAATATCATCTCTTACATAGTTGTAGATTGCCTTAATCCTTTCAAATTCACCCATTTCCTTCCATTTCATATTTTGAATAAGTTTTTGAATTGCCGGATTAGAAAAATCAACCATTCGTGTTTCCCTAAGATACTTATCTTTCATTTCCTATCGCCTTCCCCATAGGTTTTCTCACAACACAATGCATTCGCATACCTTTACGAATTTCAAATCTTTCTACTTTTAATCCTGCTTTTTTACAACATTTTATGACCGCATCTCTTGTTGGCACCTGGACATCTCCATGTCCGCATATATTTGCCAACGGCATTTCCAATGTATTCATTAGCCATACCATCATCATTTATACTTCCACCTGCTCCTGGAAAAGCCGGCAATATTCTCCCTTTTCCAACAATGTTTTCCCATTTATTGTAACTGTCCAGTGAATTTATCATTGTAACAATCGTATTACTTTTATTATTTTTCAATTCAATAAGTGCTTCATACAGCTGGTTTTCCCGGACAATAAGCAAGACAAAGTCATAAATATCATCGTTTGGTAGTTCTCCAAGAATCCTGATTTCTGCCTTTTTTACTTCCTGATTTTTCCTATATTGCAATCCATTATTTCTTAAAGCCTCAAGTCTTTTACCTCTGGCATAAATACTTGTATCATAACCGGCTTCTGCAAATAAAGCCGCATACAAAGATCCAATCACACCCGCACCATAAATTAATATTCTCATAAGAATCATTCCTCTCCTCTTACCCCAGTGCCACATCCAAGATCATCATCAAACTTGCTTTTCGGTCCCTCTGCCTGATCACTTCCAACATGAAGATGTGGAATCAAATAATCAAGTGCAAGTAAAAACAATATACCAATCCAGAACCCAACAACTGCCGTAAAAAACACACATGCTGATCCTATCGTTGTTCCAACAAACGGAATCTGTACACCTTCAAAAATATTTATTCGCATTATATTTTCCTTCCATATATGCTCGAAAAAATTCATTGGCAAAAATAATTATCTTCAGCGGTATAGTATTAGTTCTATAGCTTATTGATTATATTACCTAATATCTGTTATTCTATAATCTTTCATACTTTCATTTCATTAGTCATAGCTAACTGTCTAGTATAAAGAAAACCGCGAAAAAAGCAAACTGTAATTTCACACGGTTTTCTTATGCTTAAGTATATCACTTACGTAATCATACAACAATATAATTCTTTCAACAATTTACAAAAAGCCGAAGGTCACAATAATCTCCATGACCTCCATTGATTTCCAAGCGTTCATGAATCGACGGTTTCTTCTCTTTTCCTGACATTGTCTTTTTCTCTGTTATTGCCTTGGCTTGATCGTATCTCCGACTCCGTCCTCTGCAGTCTGGTAAAAGACATTGAATGGCTCGATTGGAAGAACATTTGCAAGTTCTCTCCCTGCTGTACAATATGCACAAAGTGCCATTGCAAGCCATGTTTTTCCTTTCCCCAGATTTCCCTGGATCAGAATTACTTTCCCAAATGGGATAAATGGATACCATAACCACTGCACTACTTTTTCTTCCACATCTGACATTTTTATGACTGGGATTGGATTTTCTTCCTGTACTTGTTTCTTTTTCAAAGGGATCTTCTCTGCCATATCTTTTCTATCAATCCTTGCTATCAGACACTCATTCCAGTCTTTCTTTGCAGGTCTTAATCGCATCACCATCTTATCGTTTGGGATTTTTTCTGTAAGCTTCTCACAGGCTGCATTTCCGGCAGTATCATTATCCAGACAAAGATAAATCTTTCGGATATTTTTTTATTTTCTACTAAAAAATATCTATAAGACTCCATTTTTGAAATCTTATAGCTTTGCTATTAATGACATTAAATTGTTATTCAATATTGGGATTACCAACGGATTGTCAGATTGTTGTTAAATTTCTTACATCTTTCCACCATAAACAGGGAAAACTCCACTGTCACCATAGCTCTTAATTTTCTTAAAATTCTTTAACAGTTCCATGTCTTCAGCACTAATTTCAAAATCTAGTTGGGCATTACTCTTCATATGTTCAGGATTACCTGTTTTTGGCAAAGAAATTGCACCAAGCTGAAGCGTATATCTAATGCAGAGCTGTGGAACAGTCACACCATACTTCTTTGCAATCGTAGTTATCTCCGGTTGATTTAATATTTCACCATGCGCAATTGGCGAGT
Source organism: Dorea sp. 210702-DFI.3.17 (assembly GCF_020560825.1). NCBI lineage: Bacteria > Bacillati > Bacillota > Clostridia > Lachnospirales > Lachnospiraceae > Dorea > Dorea sp. 210702-DFI.3.17. The sequence continues at coordinate 34,044 of NZ_JAJCNB010000026.1, read as the reverse complement.
ATGCTTCTACAGCAATATTATTCTTCTGGCAATATTCTACTAACTCCATCGGCGTATTACTGATGTGGAGAAGAATCTGATTTACCATTGGCTTAATCTTTGCTGTTTCAAGAAGACTTGCAATATCTTCAATCAGAAAATTAGAAATTCCAATTGCCTTCAGTTTTCCTACCTTATAAGCATCCTCAAGAGCTTTCCATGCTGCTCGATTTCCCTCTACATATCTGTCTTCACACTGATTAACCTTTACCCAAGGCTGCGGACTGTGGATAATCATCATATCAAGATAGTCCAGTCCCATCTTTTCAAGTGTTTCATTGATTCCTGCCATCGCTTCCTCATAGGTTTTATGCTCTGCGGCAACCTTTGATACAACAAACAGCTCCTCACGCGGAATACCACAGGTTCTTACTCCTTCACCAACGCCACGCTCATTGCCGTATGCCTGTGCAGTATCAATATGTCTATATCCAATCTCTACTGCTGCTTTTACAGCATCAGCAGCCTTATCATCATCAATAAACCAGGTTCCAAGCCCAAGCTGTGGAATTTTCACTCCATTATTCAATACAATACTTCTATCAAACATTTCATCTACCTCCTATTTTAGTTTTCTATATTCTTCATCACTTACCGGTTCAAGCCATTCATTAGAACCATTTTCGCCCGGAACTTCTATTGCCAGATGTGAAAACCATTCATCCGGTGCGGCACCATGCCAGTGTTTCACTTCTGCCGGAATATTGATGCAGTCACCTGGCTTCATTTCTACAGCTTCTTTACCTTCTTCCTGATAATATCCTCTTCCGGCAACACATACCAGGATCTGTCCACCTCCACTTTTTGCATGTAAAATGTAGCCAGTTCCCCTCATGCGTTGATTTTACTGGGTTTAACTGTATACAAAACTGTGTTTACTGTTACTATCTTTCATTCTTTTCCAAAATAGCTTTGAAGCATAGGCCACATTATTTTCATATATGACACAAAGCTCAGCTCTACTTGTGCTTCATTAAACCATCCAACCATAAAGCTATTTATCTCTTCAAATAATACTTTTGAAAGTTTCTGAATAATAATTGTGTTATCCACTTCTTCAGTATAATCTTTCGCATACATTTTACATATAGAACGCACTCCAAAATAATTATATAGCACACCTACCGTTGTTTTTAATGCTTCAATATCTCTTGGAAAATCTGTTCTATTCATCATATTCACTACTAATTGATGTCTTGAGTTTAGGTAATTCCTAACTGTACTATTACCTATTTCAACATCAACTGTAAATGAAAAATCTTGAGTTTGTATACTATCTGCTCCTAACATTATCATCAATTCAACTTGTGCTGCATGATATTCTGTATAACCAGACAAAGCCATATATTTCCAAGAATCTTGCTTTGCATACATTTCCGTATCTAAAATATGCGTAAATTCATGAAACACAATATACCTTGGTATTTCCGAACTTTTGCATATCCTTAATATATGTTCATCTGTTTTCGTATTATAGTAAGCTTGGGCGGCTGAAGCGAATCCTGCTGCATCGCTTTCCTCAACATTAATTTCAAAAAAATCTATCTTATACTGTGGTAATTTCTCAATTTCCATAAACTCAATATATTCTTTTTCATATTCTTTAATTAAATTTTTAATTTGTATTTCTGTCATATTGTTTTATACCTCATATCAAAGTTAGCATTTCACTTTTAGTATACCATAAAACAATCCCATTCTCATTCTATATATTTTATCCTCAACGATGAAAAGATGTGTCTGCACACATCTCTTCCATCTTATTATTTTCAATGTTATAAGTTCTTAATAAAATTCAAATCCTGTTTCCGTAATGCCTTCTGTAACTTTTCGTTCTTTCTCTTCAGTTCCTTATTTTCTCTGCTCAGAGCTGCCACCTTCTGGTTCAACAGTTCAATCTGTTTTTCCATCGCCATGTTCAGAATTTCTCTTCTTGGATCTATCATTCCGGCCTGTTGCTCTACTGCTTGGTTCAATGTATCCCGGACGGTTGGATTTTTATAAAAGAATCCTCTCGACAATCCAGTTTTCTTCATCAGCTTTGGAACGCTGATACGTTCTTTATTTGCCAGCATATCTTGTATTGCTTGCAATGCCAGTTCAATTTTCTCTTTACTTTTTCTCTGATTTTCCTCAATCATCTTGTCGTATTTGCTCATATTCTTCACCCCATCTTGCCAGACTCATATATATGATGTCACTCATCCTCTGTCTTACTTCTCTGGTTTCGTCTGCCATTCTTTGATTGCTCATTTTCCGGTAATGCTGTACATTATTCAGTCTTTTATGCCCCAATAGTCTCGCTATCGTCCAGTCATCCAGATGCATTTCTGTAAGTTTGACGCCATAGTAGTGCCGGAACATGTGCGTTCCAAACCCGAATAATTCGCCATGATCATCTTTCAACTGCTTTTCCTGTATCATGGACATGACTTTTGTTTTTATAGCCATATACTGCATCGGGCGGTCAGGTTCTTTTTCATTAACAAATATGTATTCTGTATCACCGAACTTTTCCTGTGTATATTCAATAGAACTCTGTAACAGTTTTGCAAGTTCTTTACTGATCGGTTTTTTATATCTTTTAGTTTTAACTTGATATATTTCAATCATATCTTGGCCATTTTCTCTCGTCAGACAATCTGGTCTCAGTGTAAGGGTATCTGATATCCTAGTTCCAAGCATCTGATGTATCAGAAGACATCTTGCAATCTGTACATCCATCTGTGTAATTTCCGCATTCAGTCGTTTCATTTCATCATCAGAATACACTCTAAATTCTGCATTTACTTCCGGTGGAATATCCGTATTAATAAATAAATGCTCCAATCTTTCATAGCTGTAAATTTTTCCGATTGTCTCTAACTGTCGTCTTAATGAAATTACATAAGAACTATTCGCACTATGGGAAGTATCTTTTGTTGACAGATGTATCAAAAATTCTTCCAACACTTCTCTGTCTATTTCACTGCAGCTTTTTATTTTGGAATACTCTTTTTGGAGATATTCTGAGAATATCCTCATTATTGTCAATTCTCCCTGTACAGTTCCTATTGCTTCATACTGCAGATTCATATAAACAGCTTTCTTACATTCTTCCCTGATATCTGGCTGATATATTTTTCTGAAATCCAGTGTTTTTACATTATAAATTGGATTGGATCTGATTTTAATATCCAGATTTTTTAGTTCCCAAACATCTTTTTCTATCTCATCCCGTAAATCTTCTGGCCCTAAAAATTTCAGTACGTTTCTGAAATATAATATCGTCACTGCTTCGCCATAGCTTACTGTACCATACACACTCTTCTTTTCTTTTACAATAGTTATTCCCTGTTCTAACATCCAGCCTTTTAAAAGTGATATCCATTTTTCTGGATTTCTATCTCCAAGGCTTTTGATTCTCCGATTTATTCTGCTGTTCAAAAACTTTGCAATATGATTATAAGCTGTTCGATCCTGAATCAATGCTCTAAACGTTCCGTTTTTGCAGCGATACATAATATAACCTCGAAACTCTTCCTTTAATTCTTGCGTTGGAAGCAACGTTAAATCAAATTTTCCATTATCCTTACGTGTCCCTGTTTCTTGTAAATTGGGGAAATCGCTGAAGTATATAATATCATTTTCCATCTTTTTCCTCTTTCTTTAGCCATGATGCTAAACTACTTCCTTGCATTTCAAAGAACTCATCATTTGCTTTTGCAATCCTTTGCGGCATATAATCAATATACTGTCTTGTCATCTCTTCATAAGTATGTCCAAGATAATCCCTGATACTTTGCAGTGATACATGACTGTCATAAAACATAGTTGCTACTGTATGTCGATAATCGTGTGATTGAAATAAATATTCTCCATTTGCAATCTTATTTTCCCGGCACGCTTCTATCATCTGAGTTCGGAATGTACCATATAGACAAGCACCACCTCTGCTGTTTTTAAAAATGAATTCTTCAGGCTGAATTTCATGTTTTTTCAAGTATACTTTCATAATCTGATAAAGTGCCTGTGGGATTGGAATCCTTTTATAATTCTTCATTTTGACCTGATACACCTGAATCCAATAATCCTCGCCCTGCTGATAATAAGCATTTCCTTTCAATGTACACACTTCACTCGCCCGTAATCCTAGACACCACAGATGTAGGAACATACATCGTAATCGCTCTGGAAAAAGATATAATTTTTTCAAAATTTCCATATATACTGTTTCCTCAACGCTACGATCATGATGTACTATTACTTCTTTTTGTTGGAAATATTCAATTCGGAATGGCATTCTTGTAATATACTGTTTAACTTCCATGAATTTATAAAAATGACCGATACCGAAAATTCTTTCATTAAATCCCTTTGCCTGTATTCCCCGTTCTCGCAAGCCGTCTGCATACTTTTTTACTTCTGCGACAGTTGCATGAATCGCCAGTATCTTTTCTTGTTCCAGCAGTTCAATAAAATTTCTAATACATACAAATCTTCGTACAATCGTGCTGACTGCCTGTCCAGTAATTCCCAGTTCATATTTCATGTATGCCTGTAAAATTTCTCGATTCTGTATTTCCTTGACTTCCATAAAAGAAATGCTAATTAAGGATTTACTTTCGTCTATCCGATGTTTTCCAAGATGTAATCGTTCCAGATACCATACATTTGCTTCCCATTGGATCTGTTCCTGCTGCATAAACGCATCTCTTCTGCATTCACCTAAAATACTTCGTTGACTCGTTTCGGGAAAATTCTTTAAAATAGTTTCCACTTGTTCCATTTCCAGCAATCCAATATCCGTAATATTTAACTGAACACAAGAATCATAAAGAAGTTTTAAGGATTTTAACCTGACATTTCTATAAGCCTTAGACATTGAAGTATTGGCAATGATACGACTCAACGTATAAAAAATTTGTTTCTTTAAAACTTCTGAACAATTTTGTGTAAAATCCCACACCAATAGGTTTGTTTTATAAGAAGTTTCAAAGGTCTCAGCTATTTCCTTTTCCGGATAATACTTCAGAAAATAAATTTTATTTTGATATTTCCATTCATATATCCGCTTTCCATTTAGCGTCTGCATTTGTTGATAGATATGTTGTTGTTTTACCGTATCATATATTTTCAAATAGAAAGATACAATTTGTGATCGTATCTGTCCTCTTAAATATTGTTCATACGAATTTCGCAAAGGATAATCCATTTCTTCCAGATGCCAGATTTTTCTATCTGCCAAGAACTTTTTCAATTTGTTAATTCTTGAATCGCTTTTTATTCCAAGTGCATCAATTTCTGAATATAGTTCCTGCTTTTTCTTCTCAATATCTACTTCAGATTCTGTTATGTGTTCTGCCTGTTGCAATAAATATATAGGTATTTCTCACACCTCCCTACTCCAGCAGACGTTCCGCCCCATAAATAGCAGTGTGTTGTGCATAAAACTCATTACTTGCTTCTATCAGTTCATCATCCAGCCAGTCCAGATACTTTATAGTCGTATCCAAATGTTTATGCCCCAATGCCTGACTGATCATTTCCAGTTCCCATCCTGCCTGCTTTCGCATATTTGCAAAATAGTGACGTAACATGTGGGGTGTGATTTTAACTCCGGTTTTCTTTTCCATTCGGTCCAACATATCATATACACTGTCCACTCTTAATGGCTTTCCAATGTTCTCACCCATGATATTCACAAACAGGTAATCCTGATGTTGCAGGATTTTCCGATATTTTGCCAGATAATCCATGAGAAATTCAAACGTATCATTACTTATCTTGGCACTTCTGTATTCCGCATTTTTGGCTCTCGCTTCATTTTCATTATCTTCCCGGAAGCATACCCTTATCATGTGATTCCTATAATCAATATCTTTGACATATTTTACTCCCAGTAGTTCCCCAATTCTGTATCCGGTTTCTGCTAACATAAGTAACAGAAGCTGATCTCTTCGGTTCGTACAGGCCTGTAAAATTGTAATAATCTGATTTTCTTTTGCTGTTCTCCCACGATGTTCCTCTTCCTTCAGATAGGCTTTAAAAGAATGATTCCGCAGTACCTTTTTTACTCCCACCTGATTAACCGCTATAATCTGGTTATACGATAAGGTTTTGAGACTTCCGTACTGTTCATATTCTGCCTCTATAAATAAATAGAACCTGAACACATCTTTTAAGTATGCGTTGCAGGTTCCTTCATTCGGACACTTCTTTTCTCCAGCCGTTTGCTCTGTATGGTTTCCGGCTTTAAGCCAGTATAAAAATTCCACAAAGTGTTCTGTCTGTTTTTCATAATCTAACTGATAGACTTCTGTGAGTTCCATTTCTTTCTCTGCCATATATTTCATATAATAGCAGATTGAAAATGCTGTGCGTTTCACTGTATTTGGTGAACGTTTACATTTAATCTTATGCATTAGATATTTACTTGGCAGTTCTTCAATACTCATTGTTTCCAGATTTCTGATGAAAAAATATTTTTCTGTTCCATCTTTTATCGTTTCCACCTTGTATATCATAAGCTGCCTCCTTTCCTCTAACGCTATACACAGTATACCCACTTCATGCCGAAATAGCTATTCATCAATACCAACAATCCCACCGAAAACGCCCTTGAAATACCACCAAACTTTTCGTGCAAAATCTGCTTTTTCTGTAGCAGAACCACGAACGGTTACAGGTAGTATTCCACGCCTTTCCGGTTTCGAATAAAGTGCTGGACATCCTTGATATCTTTTGCCATCTTGCAGCTCGGAAGCGCACACATTACTTCCTCATGATACCTGCCACCTTCTCCTGCACGCTCGTCTAAAATGGACACGACACAAGTATCTGTCTCGGTGCGGAGAGCACGTCCGAATCCCTGTCTTAGTTTTTTCTGCATGTCTGGAACAATCACTGCCTGAATATAATCTTTCAGGCTGGCATATTCCTTCTTCTGTGCTTCACTGATGGGATCAGGAACAGCAAAGGGCAGTTTTACTATAATCAGCGAAGATACCATATCTCCAGGGAAGTCTACTCCTTCCCAACAGGAGCCGGCTGCAAAAAGGACAGCATTGTCCATCTGTTTAAATCTTGTGATCTCTTCCGGTGAATGTCTCCACACCTCTATCATCGGGAACGGAATTTCATCCCTTAACATCTGGTAAACGTTTCCCATCAAATGATAAGATGTAAACAGCACTAGCGTATGCCCGTAAGTCGAACAGATCAGTGAATGGATATGGTCTGCTATCATCTCTGCCTCTTCCTGACTTTCTCTTCTGCATGTCTTCAAATTCTTTGGCAGATATAACAGACAGTTCTTCTGATATTCAAACGGGGAGTCTGCCACATATTCCCGGACTCTCCGCACTCTCTGTAATCCTGTCATTTTCCGAATGTGGGAAAATCCCTGTCCGGTTTTTAAAGTTCCGCTTGTCAGAATCGCTCCCATTCCTCTGCTCCATAACATCTGGTCCAGATACTGTGGAATCCGTCTGCTGGATGCACACAATATAATCCGGTGGTCATGGTCCTGCTTCAGATGCAGCACATACTTCTTATCCTGATGGAAAAAGCATTCCAGCACACTTTTGGTTTCTTCCAGCTTGTTTCTGATCCACTTTGGAATCTTCTTTTCTAATTTTTCTATGATCTTATTCATGGTCTGTATCCCCTCATATAAATACATTGCACACTCTTCTGTCATGTGGAATTCTTCTTTTATCCCATATCTGGTTCTGTGGTTTTCTCCTATGATGTCCAGCACCATCCGGATCGTCCCGGACAGTTTTCTTATCTCCGGGCCTTGGTACTCATTCCCAAGATAAAAGCAGATTTCTCGGATATCGTCATAACAGAGGCTCTTCCCAAACATCTGCTTTGCCGCATCCGGCAGCTTATGTGCTTCATCGACAATCAATGCTCGGTAGTCTTTTAATAACGGGCGGTAATCCTGCAGCCTGTGATAACCATCAGCCAGCAGATAATTGTGATTACAGATCTGAATGAACATTTCATGATCTCTGGAACGCTCCAGATACTGCTGATACCTGCATGAGCCTCTTTTCGGGCAGTCTCCCGAACAGAACTTCGGTACACTCACCATCCTTCTGTCAAACCCACTTAAGTTGGACACTTCGTCCATATCATAATGTTCTTTCAACGACAGCAGAGCTTCTTTCTGCAACGCATTTTTGTTTTTTTCTTCGATTGCAACGATTCGGTGCTCCAACCTCTCATCGCAGACAAAATGCTCTTTCCCTTTTCGTATCACAGCTTTAATAGGGGCCTGAATCGTCCCGTTCTCCTGAAGAATCCGGGAGAGAAAAGGGATATATTCTGTAAGAATTGCTTTCTGGAGTGCAATGCTGGAAGTGGATATCACGACCGGACGCTGCTCATAAGGGGAACATCCTTCTGCAAGGAGGGAATATTTTCTCATCAGAACACAGGCCACCAGATAGGCATACGTCTTGCCGATACCGACACCCGCGTCACACAGTGCTATGTTTCTTCCCAGCAGGTTATCCAGCATTTTGTGGCATAACATAATCTGTTCTTCCCTTACTGCCATTCCATGTTCCGGGAACAGCACTCGGAAAATAGTATCAATTTCTCGATGCGCTCTATTGAGATATTCTCTTGTGTAATACATAATTTGTTACCTGATATGCGTGCTGATATCACATCAATACGGCTGTAAAGGATTTCTCCCTACAGCCGTATGTATCTGATATCAACGACACATTCTTCCTTGATTTCTTATACTTTTGATTTTTGGCGTTGTATTTGTCCTCGACTCCCCCATTGCCTTACGGGAACATTACAGGCGGATGCTTGGCATTGCACCGCTCACGGATTTTCTAAAAGTCTTGCTGATTACAACCCAAAGTCCATCCTCTGCTCACTGGCAGTTCCTATGTATCATTATCCCCTCGTAAGTGATCCTCGCAAAAGACCGCCACGGTCCTGTTTCAGTTAAAGATGATTCGCTCGAAACGAAAACGCCACAAAAGAACTCTGCCTCTCACTTTCTGGTCTAATTTCTTCCATGCCCTTTTCATCTGTCCTCGCGTCTTCCTGCCACGCTTCTACTTACGGGAACGTACCTGTAATGCTGGTATGAGGTTGTCAAAGTACACTGGCAAAATTTACCTGCCTATTAAATAGCCGACGAAAAACGCCATAATTATTCAATTTTTGATAAATTTTTTAATTTTTTTCTCAAACGGTTTCTTTTGGTATAAATCGTCTGTTCTGCCATTCCCATAATCTTAGCAACTTCTCTTCCAGAATATCCCCATGTACTGAGTAAGAGGATTTCCAGTGTCTGATGCTCCGTTTCTTTCAATAGTTCATAGATTCGCTTATCACCTATGTGATCCAGAAGCTCCTTTACATCCCTTGCAAACAGCTCGCTGTCCTTTTCTTTTATGGAATCCATATCCTGCATCGTTTCATCCAGATGTTCCCGGTATCTGCGCTCTTCCAGAAAGTCTTCCCTGTCCATCTGGCGCAGCTTTTGGATCTTCTCTTCTTCCATTCCCAGTTCACGCAATTTCTTTTCTTCCTGTTCTTTCCAATAATTCCACTTTCGTTCTTCACTTGTCTTGTTATAAGCCATTTATCTTTCCTCCGATCTGATTTTTGATATAGAAATCAAATCGGAGCATGGCGGTGACCGGATAGGTACGTTATAATGTTCGAAAAATGTCGAAGAAAAAAATGCTGCAACCTCTTCGATTACAGCACTTTTTTCCATCTTACGTGAATATTTCTTGTTGGTTCATAGGAGATTCCTTCTTTTTCTCATAATGAATAAAAGACTCTTGTCATCCATTATTTATTATAATTTTTCTACTATTACAATAGCTTTTTTAACAAGTTTTCTTGTCTTGGAGTTTAAAAGAAAGCTACCAGTTTTTTTCCTCTGATAGCTTTCCATTCATTCTTATTCTGTTGGGAACATCGCTGCTTCCAACTTATTCATCTCTGTATCCAAAAGACCATATTTTCCTGAGTTATCTTTTTCCACGGATACGTTTACAGTAACAGCTTTTCCATATCTGTTCTTTTCAAGACTCTTCTGGACACTTTCTGTTAATACAGCTGCAAAGACTTCCGGATCATTTCCATCCAATCCCTGCTTTATTTTTTCATTGCTTACCTCTGTAGAGCTTTGTTGCAATGTCTGAAATACATTGGATGGTTCAACTTGTACACTTACTGTATAGACTCCATCCTCTTCTTTCACATCTTGTACTTTGTATTTTGCCAGTTTCTTTACTTCTGTCAGTTTTTCCGCATAATCAGCAATTCCTTTATCCGTAATGTTATCGGAATCATCAAATTGCTGTTGGATACTCTCATTAAAATCCTCTTCGATTTCTTTCTTGGCATCTTTTTCCGAGATTTCTAACAGATTCGCATAGTCCTTATATTCTCCATGATAGTGTGCATCAAGAGAACTTTGGACGTAGGATTTGGCATCAAAGTCTGGTTGTCTGGAGCAAGCTGATAACAATATACATACTATAATTCCTATACTTATGCACAAAACACAATTCTTCTTTTGCATATTCTCTCCTTCACGCTTTATTTATCTTCAATTTTTATCGAAAATAACATTTTTAAATACTGTTCTATTGACTCCTTTTGAACTTTTCTTTCAATATTATATGGAATGCACATAAAAAACTCCACATAACCATTATCAATAAAACTCAGCAATACTTCTCCATTTTCTGTTAAAAAATGTACATATTTTTTATTACATTTACTTTCAAATTTAATATTCGACATTTGCTTGTATATTTTTTTGTAATGATTTTTTATGCTTACTTCATCTGTACAATCAGTTCCATCACCTATCAAAAAAGAAATATACAACTTATCATAATCTTCATTTCTATATGTCATATAAGAATCTGTATGACCATCACCAATATTTTTATAATGCTCATTTGGAATCGAATAACTAATTATTTTCCCCTCTAATGTTTCAAATCTTTCTGTTTCATCAATTCTAATTTCACATGGTTCAAACATTTTTTTTATAAACAAGCCCAATTCATAATCCGACATTTCTATAAAATTAATATAATCTTTTTCTTCCGTTTTTCGCGAATATCCCCCTCTATTATTCCGTTCCCATCTTCTAATTTCTAATTCATCTCCATTTTGTTTCAAATCAATTCTTTGATAATTCTTGGAAAATGTTGGAAAACTTTTATATTTTGTTTGTTTCCAAAAATTGTTTAATTGAGATTCGTCTACTTTTGGGGAACTTTCTGCAATTTTTATTCCTTTTCTAATTGCACAGCCTATCTTATCTATTGTTTCTTCAGCCATAATTTCAATTGTAGGTTCGATAGAAATATAACATCCCATAAACCTTTCAATGGCATTAGGCACAATTAAGAAACCATATTTTTGATTATAATATACAGAAATCATATCCGTTTTCTCCTCTCTATTACTTAAGGGGAATAAAATATTCCCCTTAAGCTATTTACTTTGCTATTATTTTCCTACTGTAATAATGAGTTTAACACCTTTATCAATACCATGTTTTGTAGCATTATTAACTGCATTTATCTGAGCTTCGCTTAATGTTACATTTGGAACAACTACTTGTAATTGTCTACCCACTATTTCTTCCGCATTAACAAATTTACCATTAAATGTTTCTCCTATAAATCCTGAAACTTTATTAATGTCCTTGACAATTACCTTTTCCAATTTATTACCATTTTGATAAGTCTTTGCACCTAAGTCTCGGCTTTTAACACTAGTCACAACACCATTTTCTACTTTATCTATGGTCGGGAAATTGTGTCCCAAGTTATTTCCCATAGCTTTGTCAATAATATCTCCTCGCTCTAATGGTGGTTTTTCCCAAGTGCCTTCTGGCAATTTTGTTTCGGTTACTTCTGCAACTAATTTTTTAAACGATTTATCAATCCCATCATTATGGGTACTTCCTGCACTCCTTACTACATTCAAAAGTTTCCCAGCCCCATAACTAAGGCCACCCATAACGCCACCTGTCACTGCTCCTGCAATACCACCGACTAACGTATCTTTTGCTACTTGTTTCAGACTATTTCCAGACAAACCTGAATTCACTGCACTATATGAAGCTCCACCAATAGCTCCAATAACTGCTCCTGAAACCATCGCCGTTCCTAAGCCACCCATTGCTGGCAATGCTGCCAGAACTGCTCCTGCAGCCAAACCGCCTGTTGCAGCAACTACAAGACCAGAAACTGTAACCGCAGTTATACCAATGGCTACTTTTTTCACCGCATTCCAGTCTACTTTTCCAAGCTTATCTGTAATACGATTTGTTGTCGTACACATATGTCGTACCACTTCTGAGCGGATTTCTGCCGTTCTTTCTGAAACATAGGATTTGAAAGATGTATAAGTTTTTCCAATTTTCTGTACCCCATTGCTTACAGAACGAATAAACTGACTTCCTCTGGATGTGATCTTTTGATATGTACTGCTACTGGTTACACGATTTTTCACAGATTGATATGTCTGTTTTGCATGTTTAGCTGCATTTTTGGCAGTTTTTGCTACCCCCTTCACTGTGTTAACAATAGTTTTTGCTGCTTTCTTAGCTGTATTTACTACTGTTTTGACTACCTTTTTCGCAGTATTAACGATTTTCTTGCCGACACTCTTGACTGCTTTCGCTGCTTTTTTAGCTGTACTCTTAATCCTGCTCCACAATGAATGTCCTGTCGGATCACTGTAATTCAGCGGATTATTGGTCGTATAATCGTAGCGGTTTCTGGTCAATGGATTTTCTGTCGTTCCAAGGTCACTATCTTCAGTTGTAAAGGTTCCGTTCTCTGCGTTATAGTATCTTGCCCGCAGATACTGAAGTCCTGTTTTTACATTTGTGGACTCCCCATTGTAACCGTAGTAATTGACACCATCTGCTGTTCCTGATGTAAGGTTTCCATACGGATCATACTGATAACTGTTCGTCAGATTAGCTGTTTCGGTCAGGATTCCGGTCACACTGTTTCTTCCGTCATATAAATAATAACTGCTTTCTGTGGATTTATCAACGCTTATACGTTCTCCGATTCCACTTTCTCCATAAGTATAAGCCTGACGTACTTTCTCGTCTGCTCCATACTCTGCAAGGACTTCTGTATTCTCGCGATTGATATCGTTGATATACTCTGTCAGTGTGTATCCTTTGGCATTGGAACCGCCTTTTACCAGAGAGGCAAGCTGCTCTTTCGGGCTGTTTCCATCTTCGGTACGCTGGTTCGCCGGGATCAGGACTTCATCGCCATAGCAGTCTTCCCATTTATAGGTGTTATCAAGTTCGAATACCCGGTTGTTATCTCCATCGTACATGGCTGCCATCAGGACTGTTCCACCCTGTTTTACTACTGCCAAACGATTCTCTGCTGTGTATTCATAAGTAACCGGATCTGCACTGTTTGTCTTATCACATTCCTGGATCAGATTGCCATCTTTATCATAGCTGTAGGTTGTTCCCGGATCGCCCCAGATTTTTGCATTGGTGCGTTTGATGAGCTGGTTGGAATCGTTGTACTTATAGTTATATTTTGCTTTGCTGACACCATCCTCGATCTTCTCGTAAGAGGTCCGGTTTCCAATCTTGTCATAAGTATAATTATGGACTGTCTTTTTACCGCCCTCTGCTTTTTCTGTACAGCGTGTCAGTTCCCAGTTGTCATCGTATTCATAGGTACGTGTCGTCTGGATCTCTTTTTCCTGATGCTCACAGTCTGCTTTGTCTGTCTCTTTCTGTGTATCGCCCCAGTTGTACCAGTCTTCCCAGCTTGGCGTCTTTCTTGTTCCAGCTTCCAGTTCCGTAGCTGTTTCTCCAACTACATATCCCTGATCATTGTACTTGTACTCATAAGTACTGATTACTTTGCCGCAGGAACCACAGGTATTCACAATCTTTGTGATATGATCTTCTGCATCGTAAGATACTTCCGTCTTTGTTCCATTACTTCTAGTAACTTCTGTCACACGGTTCAGTGCATCATGCTTGTAAGTGGTTACTTTTCTATTACGGTCTGTCAGTTTTACCAGATTATCATTTAAGTCGTATTCATAGCTGATCTTTGTCCCATCCGGGTATACGATTGCCTGCAGATTATCTGCGTCATCATAAACGTAGCTGACATCCTTTTTCGAACCGCTTGTCACTTTGGTGATTCTTCCAAGTGCATCGTATTCGTAGCTGCTCTTGCCTGTCTGATCCTTCATGGATACCCGTTCCCCGGCACTGTTATATGCGTAGGTCACGTCCTTTTCGGATGTCTCGCCTTTTGCGTCCTGATAAGATTTCTCCAACAGGTCATTCAGTTTGTCGTAATCATACGTGGTTTTCTTGCCGCTTGCCTGTGTATGTCCGGTCAGTCTGCCTTTTTCATCATAGTCGAATTTCTCCGTTCTTCCTGCCGGATCTTTGATGGATGTCAGGTTGCCTTCTAAGTCATAAGTATAATTCGTTGTCTTATTTGCTGCATTGGTGAAGGTCACCAGGTTATCCATGTTGTCGTAACCATAAGTTGTTACACCGCCAAGGGCATCAGTTACTTTGGTCAGGTTGTCATTCTTGTCATATTCCAGATGGCTCTTTAATCCGGTCTTATCTGTAACAACCTGAATATTCCCATGTGCATCGTAATCAAATCCCGTTGTGAATCCACGCTTGTCTGTAATAGAAGTTACCCTGCTGTCCTTATCATAGGTATAGGATTCCTTCTGCCCCAGTGCATCGGTCTCTTCTGTTACACGGTTGTCTTTATCGTAGACTGTCTTTGCAACATAGCCCATCGGATCTGTTACAGATGTAACATTATAATTCTTATCATATCCATAGCTGGTCTTTCTTCCACCCGGTTTGGTGATCTCAGTAATATTTCCTGCCGGGTCGTAAGTGTAAGCAGTTATCTTACCAAGCGGATCAGCTGCAGAAGTCATCTGACCTGCCAGGTCATAACTGTAGGTATTGCTCCGTCCAAGCGGATCTGTCTCCTTCACCAGATTGCCATACTTATCATAAGAAAAGCTGGTTGTTCCATCCAGTGCATTGGTAGAAGACTTCATGTTATGGAGCTTATCGTAAGTATAAGTAGTGGTACTCTTTAAGCTGTCGCTTTCTTTTACCACGTTGTCCACTTTATCATAAGAGAAATTTTTAGTATAACCCAGTGGACTGGTCATACTCTTCAGACGTCCGGCTTTATCATAACTATAGGTATACTCTCCACCATTCGCCTGTGTCATCTTTGTGACATTGTCATTCAGGTCAACACTGTACTGTGTCTCATTTCCCTTTGCATCCGTTACAGAAATGACATTGCCATGCTTGTCGTAATCATATTTGGTAACTGCTCCCTTTGGAGAAATCTGTTCCGTCATGTTACTCAGGCTGTCATATTTGTATTCGGTAATGAGTCCCATCGGATCTTTTGATTTGGTAAGATTTCCAATGGCATCATAACGGTATTCATTTGTTTCTTTTAACGGAGAAGTCTCACCGATCTTGCGGTCCAGTTCATCATACTGGTAGGTTGTCGTATTTCCATTTCCGTCTGTCTGGGATACGAGATTGTCATTTTTATCGTAAGCATACTTGGTAACCGTACCGTTTTCATCGACAGATTCCGTCACATTATCATTTCCGTCATACTTAAAGGTGCTGGATGCTCCCAGTGGATTTGTCTGAGAAATAACCCGATCTTTCTTATCGTAAGCGTATTTATATGTGGCTTCCTCTTCTTCTGTCATGGATAACTGGTTGCCGACTTTATCGTAGGTAAAGGTTGTTTTATGACCTTCCGCATCCGTTACCGCTGTAATGCGGTCCATAACATCATATTCATAAGATGTGATACTTCCGTCTGCTTCAGTAAGTTTCAGGAGTCTGCCGTACTGATCGTACTTGTATGTTGCTGTCCTGCCAAGTTCATCGGTCTGTGTCAGTACATTTCCGGCACCATCATAAGTATAATCCATACTGTTTCCACCATTGTCGGAGGAATGGATCAGGTTGCCTGCTCCGTCATATTGATAGGTAATTACGAGTCCCTGTGCATCCGTACATTTTACAAGCTGTCCGATGGCATCGTACTCCATCAGCACCTTGTCCCCTGTCGGCAGTATTATGGATGTGTTATTTCCCTCTTTATCATACACATAACTATACGCATTGCCGAGGGCATCTGTCATCTTTGTGCTGTTGCCCTGTGAATCGTATTCGTAAGTGGTCTTTCCTTTCAGGGCATCCACCGTCTGTTCCAGATTGTCGGTGGAATCATATTTCATTGCTGTAATGTTGCCCTTTGCATCGCTTACCGATGTCATGTTTCCATTACCATCGTAAGTCATGGTACTGGTATTTCCATTTTCATCGGTAGAGGATACCAGATTTCCATTTAAGTCATACTTCATGGATACGGTATATCCAAGGGCATCTTTGGATGTAGTCAGATTTCCTGCCTTGTCGTAAGCATAAGTATCTGTTCTTCCCTCTTCATCGGTAGAAGATACCAGATTTCCTGCTTTATCATAAGTATATGTGGTAGTTCCACCTTCTGGGTTGGTTTCACTTAAGCGGTTTCCTGTATTATCGTAGGTATAAGTCCAGGTTCTTCCACTGTCATCTGATTTTGATACCAGATTGTCTGCCGCATCATAAGTATAAGTGGTAACTGCACCTAATTCATCTGTCTCTTTAGCGAGTCTTCCGCAGTTATCATATTCCTTGGAATGGCTGCTTCCATCTCCATAAGTAATCTTGGTTTCATTTCCTAATGCGTCATATTCATATTTGGTTATATTACCAACTGCATCTTTGGACTGAAGCACCTGTCCAAGGGAATCAAACTTGGATACGGTTGCATTTCCATTTCCATCGGTATATTTTTTCAGATTTCCTGCTTTGTCATATTCATAGAGCTTTGTTCCAAAATCTTTATTACTCTCTTCTATGACACGTCCCATGCTGTCATACTTATAAGTAATTGTATTTCCTTTTGCATCGGTTGCTTTGACCTGCTGATAATTCTTATCATAAACGTAGCTGATCTGATTTCCTTTCGGATCTGTACCACTGGTCATGTTGTACATCTTATCATAAGTATAAGTGGTGGTATTCCCCAGTGCGTCAGTACTTGCTGTAATATTTCCCACACCATCCAGCGTATAAGCGGTCACACCGCCATCGGCTGCTGTCTTGGAAGTCAGATTGCCATTCGCATCGTAACTGTTCGAGGTTACATTTCCAAGTGGATCTGTCATGGTAACTGCACGATTCATCGCGTCATACGTGAATCCCCATGCTGCTCCATTTCCATCCACATATCCGGTCATGTTCGGTCCGTCATACGAATACGTTGTTGTGACACCTCTGCCGTCTGTCTGGGATACCATACGATGTTTGTCATCGTAAGTATAGGTAATGGCTGTTCCATCCGGTTTTGTAGATGTGACCATATTTCCATTACCGTCATAACTGTAAGTAACCGTTGCTCCGTTATATCCAGTTGCACTGGTCAGCTTATTCTGCTCATTATAAGTATAAGAGGCTGTCTTTCCATCCTCTCTTGTCTCCGTTGCTACATTGCCAAATGCATCATAAGTGTAAGTTTTTGTTCCGGCTGCTGTCGTTTCGGAAGCAAGCTGATTCTCTGCATTATAAGTCTTTTCACAGGTTGTTCCATCCGGATATTCAATGGATGTTGTGCGGTACTGATCATCATAATGATAAACGGTCTTATTTCCTTCGTTATCCGTTGTTGTAGTAGAACTCTTTCCGTACTTGAAAGTTGCCGTTCCTTTTTCTGCATCAGTCTGCTCTACAACTCTTCCTTCTTTATCGTAAGTATTCTTTACAACCGTATTGCCATTCTCATCTTTCCAGCTTGTCATACGGCTGTCATCATCATATTTGTACTCTTTTGTTGTTCCATTCGGATCTGTTACAGATATCAGATTTCCCTGCTCATCATATTTGTAAGAAACTTTTCCACCATCTGGAAGAGACAGTTCCTTGATATGCCCGAATTTATCCTGTTTTACCCCGAATGTTTTTCCGGATGGTGTTGTAATCTTACTCAGATTATAATCATCGTCATAATCTAATACTGTCTTAAATCCATTCACATCCGTTACATAACGTAAAATTCCATATTTATCAAATGACCAGACGCTCTGATCCGCATCTGTCAGTTCCCATCCGATGTAGTCATGGTCTGTATCTTTATAGCTGACTGCTTTTAAATCATATACATAACCATCCGGAGTAGTGTAGCTTCCATCTTCATTCTTATCAAAGATCAGATAACTTCCGTCCCCTCTCATATACAGAAGACTTCCGTCCTCCATTTGAGAAAGTGACTGGTCATAGTTAAAGCTCCATCCACGTCCGAACATGGAATGCTGGTCTGTTCCTTTGGAATTGTAGCTTCTTGTAATGGAGAATTCTCCATTCAGTTCATTCATCGTCGCATCGGACTGATCCATGTAGAAGTTACCAGTATTTAAGTTGACTGGTTCAAATCCAAATTCACAGTGCAGGCCTCTTCCCATCAATGCTCCGTCAATCCGCATCTTATCCTGATCGGTAAGCGGTGCAGGACTATATGGAACATTTGTCTGTGGGTTACGGATAAAGATCGTGTTATTTGCGACTACCAGTGCGTCCATAACCTGATTGTCTTTCATAATGTTCTTAAGCGGAACACCATAATATTTTGCAATCTTCGGGAATGTATCAAACTGCTTCACTTCATAGATCACAAAGCTGTCACTGGTCACTTCTTTTCCTGTTTCCAGCTTTCCATCAATCTCTTTCGATGCTTTTGCTTTGATCTTATAAAGCTTGTCCTTCGTCAGCCCTGAATACAGTGCACTCTGCCAGTTGGAATCTTTGCTGTAATACTTATTCGCCTCCGGGAACTGCTTATTGTATTCAGTACTGTCTGGATAGGAATACAATGGTTTTGCATCTGTTTCGTGATGTTCTTCATTTTCCTCATCTGGAAGCAGATAATATTCTACTGTAGATTTGCTCTTTGCAATTCCGTCTGCAAATACGGCATCAAACTTCAGCTTTCCATTTGTATTCTTTTCTGTCATCGGGCGAAGCAGGATCGTTGTTTCATCCAGTGACATATCTCGCAGATATGGATCTTCAGCCGGTGACCACTGGATGCTGAGTTTCGGTCCATAAACGGATGCCCTGTTATTCAGTACCTCACACTGCATAGAAGCTCCAAGGTTATTTGCCTCGGCAATGGCTACCAGTGCAAATCCGTTATTCGCATGAGTTCCCTGCACCCAGTCATTGACCAGATCTTTGACGTCATAATTGATATAGCTGTTCCTGCTGGTACTTGCATTCTGTACATCCTGAAACGTAAGATTTACTGGTTTTGTTTTCCATGTGATGGAGGTGTTCCACGACTGATCTACACGATAAAGTCCAAACTGGGATGCACCACCACTGTATGCAGTTTTCTGACTGACTGCAAATGTTGCACTGTCAATTTTGGAATCTTTCGGAATCTGACTAAAATTTGAATTTACTTTGATATAAGTCCGGCAGTTCTGGTGTGCAGTACCAAATCCTGCAAGGTTCCCAGACTTAATACCATCATCAAATCCGACATACGGATAATTGTTGTCACCAATCTGACTGGTAGGACTTCCCTCTTCCACACCGATCATGTTAAAGGAACTCTTCTGAATCTCTACTGGTGTCGGATCGATCCTGACCGGATACTGACGTTCTTCTGCCGAAAGCCAATCCCTATCTGGTTTTACGGTCAGGATTGTTTTTCCATCTTCTTCCCGAAGTTCCAATGTGATCAGGAAACTGATTTCCCCGGCAGCATCTTCCATTGATGGCGTCTCCAGAAGATACTTCGCATCTTTGATTGTCTTCCCTTCCGGATAGATATAGACCTGATTGTCTTTTACTTCTGCCTGATACCCCGGAATCTGCAGCTCGTATTCATAGACTTCCCTGTCTGTTGGCTGCTGAAGTACGATATCTTCCTTAATGCTGGAATCCAGTACTGTATACTGAACATCTGCGCCCTCGTAAACTTCATTATAAAGGATCGCATTGTCTTTAATAACGGAATGTGTATAATCTCCATCTACCGGAATGATCCCGATTCTGGTCTTTCCATTTTCAATCGTTACACCATTCTCTTCTGACATCTGTTCCGGAAGAAGGATAGCATAATCGTTTGCCTTGTTCTGATAAACTTCTGTTTTCTCTTCCTTTTCTTCAGTTGCCACTACACTGCTGGCTTCCTGTGCTTCTTCGGATGCCGGAGTATCTGCTTCTTCTGGTTTTACAAGTGTATTATCAACCAGCTCGGTATCTCCATCCTCATTCTTATAAGTTCCGACATAACCTCCATAAACGGTTGTATACTGCTTGTCCCCTGTCTTATAAGTCTTGGAAATGGCATCATAATCAATCAGTTCACCTTCCGGTTCTTCTGGAATCGGATAGTAATCCTGTGGTTCTTTCAACTCCACTTC
This sequence comes from Dorea sp. 210702-DFI.3.17, assembly GCF_020560825.1. Lineage (NCBI taxonomy): Bacteria > Bacillati > Bacillota > Clostridia > Lachnospirales > Lachnospiraceae > Dorea > Dorea sp. 210702-DFI.3.17. Next base: position 13,461 of record NZ_JAJCNB010000026.1, on the reverse strand, counting down.
TTTTTCCTGCGGATTTTCTTCTGTTTCTTCCGCTGGAGTTGTCTGTTCTTCCTGCGTCTCTGTATCTTCTGATGGCGTCGTTTCATTTTGTACGTCCGCATCAGACTGCTGACTCTTATCTTGTTCTCCAGATGTGGAATCTGTAATCCCTGCTTCCTCTTCCGTCAAAGCCTCTGGTCTGGAGAAATCTGCATTCTTCTGTACATCCTCAATGGCCTCTTTTGCCTGTACAAAAATAGGCTCTGTTCCCTGTAGTGCCATCAGGAGTGCAAGTACTAAGGCTATAGCCGACTTTCGAAACCTCTTCATAGTCTCTTTCTCCCTCTTGTAATCTTTTTCTATAATTCCTTTACAAAATAACCGCTACCCTCCTTTTTTCTGACTTTGGCACTACTATAATCTAAAAAATCACAAAATTTTCATAAATGGTAAAAATGCCCCTTGAGGTGGCAAAAATAGACGAAATCGGTCGAAAAAAATAGTAAGACACCATCGCCTTACTATTTTTCATCTAATTTCATATATAATAATATTTTCACTTGAAAGGATTTCTCCGTATGGCAGATCTCCATCTGACCATGATATTTTTCTACTACGAGTTTCACATTTTGTAATCCTATTCCATGTCCTTCTTTCCTGCTTTTCGTTGTCAGATAAATTCCATTCCGCACTTTTGGTGTATCTTTTATGCTATTCTCAATCTGGATATTCATGATTCCTTTTCCATAATACATCTGAAACGATAATCTCCTTTCATCTGAAGCTGCTGTCCCACGAATAGCATTATCCATAAGATTTCCCACTATTATACTTATATCAAATAATTCTTCCCCTATATGATTCGGTATTTCTACAGAAATCTCCGGATTTTCAATTACTGATTTCGAATCTTCCAAAATATAATTCAGCAGATTATTCATATTACGGTTTTCTGTATATAAATGATGACATAAGGCTGTTCCGGCTATATTCTCCATTTGTTTCAGATACGATAGAATCTCTTCATTTCCTCCCGTTTTTGCCATTGCCCCTATTGTTGTAAGATGGTGCTTGTAATCATGATGTATCTTATTCAGCCTGTCCTGTGATTTCATCATCATCTCCAGTTCTTTTGCATACTGGCTCATCTGAATTTTCATCTCTTCCTGTTTTGCTGTTTCAATATAACTTTTCTGAACCTCATCGTGCAGATAGAAAATAAACACATTGATAAACAGTAAGAATAATACAATCGTAGACCGCACACCTCTTCTGTCTGGCAGCAATATCCTGATACAGACTATAATGCTGATCACCGGGACAGAAAGCATAGCAAGCCAATGACGGTTCTTTATATAATAACTTCTCTTTACACCTACTTTTCTTTCAATAATGACTTCCAGTAAAAAGAATATAAAATTTCCCATTACAATAGTTCCCGGTCCCATGTGATGATGCACCGGATTTCTTGCTACCGCATACCGTTGAAAGAACACGATTGGAATCCCATCACATAAAATTCCCATAATATATACCATAAGTGTATTCCAGACATGATGTTGCCAGTCTGCCTGATATGCCACTGTTATAATTAACAGAGCTATCAGCTCAAAGATCAGATCTCCGTACATCGTTCCCCACTGCATGCTTCCCCAGCATGAAAGCAGATATGCACAAAAATATGCAAATAGCTTTTGTGTATCCTCATTTTTTGGATACAGGATGGTATTGTAACGGAACACAGTATAAATCCAGAATAATTTACTTGTCAGATAAGTGATCAAATGGATATTCATAATCTTTTCTTCTCCGTTTGTAATAGTCTTTCCCTGACCTTCTTGCGATTTGCTTTACTGATACTGAGACGTGTCTTGTCTTTCATAACCACGTTGTCATATTCGTAATGCTCCACGTGTTCCATATTGATGAGATAGGACTTGTGAATCAGTAAGAAATATTCTTCTGTTACATCCGCTACATCCTTTAATTTTCCTCGATATTCATATTCTTTTTCCGATGTCACGATATGTACTCTTTTTCCCAGACTATAAAAATACAGGATCTTGTCATAAGAAATCTTGTGGATTCCTTTTGTATCCGTATATTCAAATATTTTCTTCCGTTCTTTTAACAGTTCCCGTAATTCACCTATCACCCAGAAAAGTTCTTCCTCTCGGATTGGCTTTACAAGAAAATCAAATGGATGAATACGGAATAATTTCATAGCATATTCCTGATATGTTGAAATATAGGTAATCCGCAGTTCTTTTCCATAATTTTTCTTTCGTATCTCCGTTCCGATATCAATTCCATTCTCATGTTCCAGACAAATATCAAGGAATAACATATCGTAGGATTCTTCTTCCAGCCTGTTAAGAAGCTGCTCCGCAGAATAGTATATTTCTATAGATATCTGACAGTCATTCGCTTTCCCATAATGGAGCAGCTTCTGTTCTAACCAATTACATAGGATGATGTCATCATCACAGATTGCAAGTTCTAGCATATTTTCTTACCCTCAGTCTTTCGTAACACGACAAATGGGGAAAAGAATCCCCTTCAATTCTTTTCCCGAATGGACATCACTAATTTTGTGTCATTTTTCCGATGCAACAGCACCACTTCCTTTGCTGTCTTATTTTGTCCTCTATATAATAAACACTTGAACAAGAAAAAACTGTCGCCATTTTATAATTTATTTATATTTTTTATGTTTTATTTATATTTTATCCAAATATTACAGCGATAACTAATAATGTCACCCCCTGCATTATTCTTTTTATTTTTAGCGTCATTTGATAAAACATCAACGTTTTTGATGGCAAAAAGGGAACCTGCAAAACCAGATTCCCTTTAAAATACATGCTCTTCTCTAAAAGGATGATAAATCCACCATCCTCTGCTTATTTTTAAAAACTTTTTCCTTTTTTACAATACTTATAAATATTAAATGGTTTTTCTTTTTTTTCAAATAAAATCCCTGTTGTTTTAATAATTTTTATAAGTTCATCCGACTCCATATCTGTCGTTTTAAATATAAATATTTTCTTTTCATTTGTTATGAAAAAAAAGAAGTTTTTATATAAGAACATTCTATCAATATTTTTAAATTCATAAATTTGATCTTCATCTATTTTAATTGCGTTTTCATCGATATCCACCGTTTCATATCCTGATCTACCCCAGACAAATTCATGAACATTTTTTTCAAAATTTTTACCAATCATTTGATACCAAATAATCCAAGCCACACAAGCCACACAAGTTCCAATCCCTATTCCAAACATCAAATAACTTTCCGACAGATAACAATTAATCGACAGTAAAAATTCTACAGGTGTAAAAATATAGATAATCATTCTACTTTTCTGTCTTGTTTTAAATAATTGATTAGGAATTATAAACCCAAGCGAAAGCATTCTTTCTAATTCTTCCCTATCCTCATCTGACACAATTGATTTAATATGCATTCTTCTTAATCCCCCTTTTGCCAGAGGTCCTCTTTATAAAATCGAACCTCTGGCCATTGTCTCTTTTATTCTTTTACAATTTACAGCGCTTGAATCAACAAACCAAAAACAGTACCTGCTCCAGCTGAAAATAAAGCAATAATTGACGGAATTGCATTTACAACTAATGCACCCGCAAGAACTAATATTACGGCTCCTGCCAGTATATTACTATGCTCTTTTGTGAATTCTACAACATTAAATTCAAGACCACTATTAGAATTTAATGTCATTGTAAAAATCAAAGCAACCGATATTGTCCACTCTTTTTCCTCTTCTGGCAGCAAATCTGATGTACTAAATACAATGGAAAACTCTACACTATTGGCAAAAACATTATTTATTTCAAAAGCAATATTACCAGATTTAACCGATAAAGCAATTTTTTCTATCGTATTTCCAAAGTTATCTGCTCCCTCTATACCTGTATCTGATAAATTTGATGAAATCTCCATAATTTGATTTTTGCAAGTTTGTGTCAATTCTCCATCATTTCCTATATCCACTTTTATATTATAAATTTTACCAGTTGAACTTTCAAGCGATGTGGATATTTTAGTAGAAATATCAATTGCTCCTTGAGGACTCATCATTGTTCCCAGTGAAATTTCCTTATCATACTCCACACCCACATCCATAATTTTATTCAGATAACCAAGCGGCTCCATTACATTATAGACATATTGATTTCGTGCTATTTTTACCTTTGCCCGAAGATTTTCTTGCGCTATTTCCTCATCTGTTTTTGTCGATACGGCATCGAACTTTTTAAATCCAGTATCTCTCCCTGAATATGCATCTTTATCCAGTGGGAACGAAGGTGATGAAGAAAATGAGTTCAACTCACAAAATTGATCAAATGCCCAGTTCTTCGGCATCGAATATCCCAAATTACAGCTAAATCCAGTTGACATATCTGCCACAAATGATTTACTTGCCAATCCTGCTTCATAAACTTTAGTACATACATATCTTGGTGCATAAATGCCGACTTTATAATTTTTATCATTTGTCGAACTGAAAAAGATCATGTGAATCTGTTCAAAATAAGGTATAATAAATGTATCAATCTGATATGAATAACAATCAAAATCCACTGCAAAGTATATAGTCGTTCCACTTGGTATACCGATTCTCTCGGCTGCTAAAATTGCTGTCTGTGCATCAACACTTCCCTGGGACGGATCCTTAAAATAGTTTAATTCATATCCTCCATCCTGATATATCGGGAATACCGATAATCCTGCATTTTCAATGTTTTTCACTTCTGTTGATGTCAAATATTTCGGTGTATGTTCTTTTCCAACAGAACCTGTCAGATAACGTCCTACATGAGTATACCCTGCATTTTTTATATCTAATGCCTGTTGTTTATTTAATACTGTTGCACAGTCACACGCTTTTGCTGCCCTGTTTGTATCGCCTTTACTCGTAAGCAATGATTTCATAGTAGAAACATTTACTTTTCCTTTTGTTACAAGTCCAATTCCTGTCAGACCATAAAACTCCTGAAATTCTGACACCTTTGACTCTGTAGTCGAATCAAACACGCCATCGAATCTTCCCGGATTATATCCGTTAAAATATAGTCCGTATTGAGCAATCTTATTAAATGGAACATATTTCGTCGAGTTCTGTCCGTTCTGTAATGTACCCGGAAACGCATTTGTTGTTGCATCGCCAAAATTAACTGAATTCAAATCTGTAATTAATTCAGTTGTAACTCCTTCAGCCGCCTGCAATGCACCAACTAAAGACAAAATTGTCTGTCTTGAGGCAATTCCATCACAAGGTCCAACACCAATAACATCTGACCAGTCACTATTTAATTGCTGTTGAATAAGAACAATATTGGAATCCCCACCAGAAACCTTTGTAAACCAGTTTAGGGATAACAATCCAGACCAAACTTTCCAATCAATTTTGCCCGTAACTTCCAGTCCTGCATTTTCCTGCATCTTTTTAACTGCATTTACTCCTGATGTATAATAAATTCCAGTAATTCCTCCAGCAGCATATCCTTTGCAAAACAGAGCACACTGAATCAAGCATACATTAACCTGCGGAGTATCATTCGGATCCATTTTTGTAATAATGGCTAACTTCTTCATGGTATTAATAGTAAGTGGTCCAACCGTTCCTGTAATCGTTGAGATTCCATTCTGAATCTGAAATGCACGAATGATTCCCTGCATCACGGCTGTTCCGGTCTTTCCATCTTCATCCAGTTTTACCCAATCCTTATGTCCACCAAACATCGCATTTAAATATTTTTGTGCTGCTTTTACATTCTGATCACTCATATTCACTACCTCCTAATTCAAGTCAATTATAAAGATTTCTAACTCTTTATATGTCTATCACTAAAAGTTACAATAACAATTTATCAATCAACTGTGCCTATTTTGTGACTATTTTCCAAAGCATTCATTAACTTCCTTATAAAATCCTTAACAAATTATGAAAGAAACCATCAATTTATCACCCCATATCCCATGATTGAGGCATAATCCACCGCATAGTTCCTCTGTCGCACCTGATCACTGGAGTTTCCTTCCACTGTGTAGACTCTTCCACCTTCACATTTTTCCACGATTCCTACATGGTCCGAATTTCCATCATGATCCCAGTCGAAGAAAATAATCATTCCGGCTGATGGAGTTGTTCCACCACTCTGCCATTTGTTCTTTCCCTGAAACCAGGTAACACCGGAACTACACAATGAGAACTTCGGAACTTTTCCACTTTCGATTAAGCCACTTTGATCGGCACACCATGACACGAAACAAGCACACCATTCTACATGACTGTCAAATCCATACCAGCTCCAGAACTTCTGGCCACCGCTGTTCCCGATCTGCCCCATTGCTACCGATACAATCTGCTGACTTCCAAACAAACCAGCAAACAGGCTGCCACCGGAATAATACCGCATCACATGGGGAACGTATTCGGGATCTCCATAGCTGCTCCATCCATGCGAAGCTGCCTGCTCCTGTGAAAATTGTAAAGCATTGGCTTCTGTGTATCCGCCTCTTTGCAATGCCCATCCTATGTACCCGTTTCCATAGTTATATCCCTGCCATGCAAGTTTTAACTTGTCCATATCCTGTGGGCTGCTACATCCTGCCTGACTGATACAGTCTGCAAAGGTCTGTACTCCCACCTCTATCGAATAATTCGGATCGGTAATAGAACCGGGGCTGTGTGAAAACCTTGTATTGTACGGACTTTCCGAACACTGCATCGGATCTGTTCCTCTTCCCCCGGATTCCTGCATCATAATCGCCTGTATCGCAGACACATATTCCGGAATGCCATATTGGGATGCGTACTGCTGTATCACCGAAGTATAAGCCAGCACCTCATCACTTAGAGATTCGGAGTTTTCCGAACTACTGCTGAAGGCTGCTCCTGCAATGATTCCTGCAATCAGAATAAATACCAGAAGAAATGCACCGCCTCCGGCAGCAATCCATTTTCCCATTTTTTCAAGAGCTACTACCCCTTTTTGAATCGCTGCTGTAATTCCCTGTACGGATAACTTTGAGCCTTTTCCTGTTACCTGAAGGACTGCTTTTCCACTTTCTGCCGATGCCTGTGCTGACTTTCTTGCCATCTGGGCTGCTCTTGCTTTCTGCATCGCCTGAAGACTTTTTTCCATCTGCTGTTTCTGCATGGATGCCTGTGTCTTTATTTTTTCTTGAGACAGACCGGATACTTTTACCACTCTCGGTGCTGCTTTCACCTGCCGTTTACCATTCTCCTTGGCAAGTGCTGCCTGCTCCGGTTTCAACTTGATTAATTTCTTTCCGCTTTCTGCCCCCTGCTCCATTGCTTCTTCGGCAGCTTTCGCTTCTTCCTGTCTGCTTTTTCTTTCCTTTATCTTCCTGTAGGTCACTCCAGCAAGTTTTTTTCCACCTTGATATGTGGTTTTCCCTATACTTTTTCCTGCCACACTCGCCGCTCTGTACTGTACGGATTCTATTTTTTCAGTTCCATACTGTGTTGGGGATTCTGACTGCCCACTGCTTTTTTCATGTAGTTCCCTTGGCTTTTCTTTTGCTTCCAGAACCGCTGAGCGAACCAGTTCTTTCGGAAGTCGGGCAGCCGGATTTCGAATCTTCGGATTCTTATCCCTTACCCGTTCCTTGATATCTTTCATCCGGTCACCCTCTTTCCGTATCTCTTATCTCATCGGGCAACATCCCGATGTTTCTTTTTTTCCTGCTGTTTCTGCAACTGCTCCACCTGTCTGATTGCCTCATTTACCAGTGGATGTTCGTTGTAATATGGCACAAGTTCCAAGTCTCCCCTGTCTTTTGATGACAACGGTAATGGATATTCCATGTCTGAATAAATTGATTCTGGATCATGAATAGAAAACTCAATAGCCGGACACATATTGGCAGATGTTCTACAATATTTCTGGTACTTTTTATATGCCTCTTCCAGCGTTCTGCATTTTGTATATTCTCCTAAATCATGGAACTCACCGCACTCTGCAGCATAAAAAGTTATCGTTACTTCTTCTTTTTTCTTCATTATGATTCTCCCGGTTTTGTTGTCATTAGTTTATAAAGGTCTGTATTCTTTGGGAACGTATTCTCAAATGGTACGATATTCCCAGAGCAACGGATTAGGCCACTGCCAACCGATACATTTGTAATATAGGACAGTTGGTTTTCGGAAATATTCAAAAGAGCTGCCAATTCTTCCCTGTCTGTACTTGCCTGATTCAAAAGAATCAAAAACTCACTGTTTGCCAACATCAGTCTTGCAGTGTCCGATTTCAGAAGTTCCTCAACATTTTGGGTTAAACCTGTCACGAATCCATTGTATTTTCTGATTCTCTTGTACAGTCGGTAGAAGAAATTTGCACTGTATTCATAGCGGAATAACAGATAGAACTCATCGGCAAATATCCATGTCGTTTTTCCTTCTTTCCAGTTCTGAATTACCCTGTTGAAAATACTGTCTAAGGTAACCAGCATTCCCAGTGGCATAAGCTGTTCCCCCAGTTCCCGGATATCATAATCCATGATCCTGTTCTTCTTATTCACATTGGTCGGCTGTGCAAAGGTGTTCAGGCTTCCATTGATAAAAAGTTCGGATGACAGTGCAAGTCCCCTTGCCTCTTCTTCCGGCTGTAACATCAACTGTCGGTACATATCTTTCAATGTCGGAACTTCTCCGGTATAACCACTTCGGATATAATCCCGGTACACATCTGCAGCACAGCGGTCCAGGATTGACTTTTCTTTTGCTGACAGGTTTCCTGCTCCAACCAACTGTTCAAATACAGACAGAATAAACTCCGATTTTTCAATCAGTGGATTCTTTTCATTGCCGTAGGCTGCGTCCATATCCATTGCATTCAGGTGATTGTCTGATGTCGCAGATACTTTTACAACCTGTCCACCCAGAGCCTCTACTAATTTTGTGAATTCGGACTCCGGATCAAGAATCAGGATATCGTCATCGGTACTCAATGCCAGATGCACAATCTCTTCTTTTGCCGAAAAGCTCTTTCCTGATCCACTGACGCCCAACCGGAAACTGTTTCCATTCATCAGTTTCTTCCGGTCGGCTACCAGAAGGTTCTTGCTGACTGCATTCTGCCCATAATAGATACCGCCCGGCTGCAGGATTTCCTGTGTATGGAACGGGATTAAAACAGCCGTTGATTCCGTTGTCAATGTACGCAGGGCATTGATCTTTCGCAGTCCGTAAGGAAGCACTGTATTGAGTCCGTCCACTTGCTGCCACTTTAATGTTGCCATCTGGCACAGATGCTTTCTTGCTATCGACAATAATAATTCCGTATCGGAATCCAACTGTTTTTTACTGTCTGCCAGATGTACCATTGTCAAAATTCCGAACATCATACGCTGGTCTCTGGTTGTCAGATCATCGAGCATTTCCTTGGTTTCTTTTCTCTGAAGTTCCATATCGTATGGTACGATTGCCGAGAAGTTATTATTAGCGTTCTGCCTTCTCTGCCAGTTGGTCACGTTGGTTTCCACACCAAGCAGTCGGTTCTGGATTTCCCTTACCGCTTCATCCGTAGGGACTGGCAGGATATCAATCGACAATATCAGATTCCGGCTGAAGTCACACAGTTCTGAAATCATGTCATCTTTAACATAACTTGCATAATCCTGCATATACAGGACTCTTCCGTACCTGTCACCGATTTTAAAATGGTCACGTTCAAATTCCATAGAATCCGGACACATCCAGTCCTTGAAACTTGTTCCCTTCTTGGCAAATTGTTTCAGATCAAACGGAAATGCCTGTGGGACATCTCCCTTGAAGAAGTCCCTGAAAATCTGGAGCCGGCTCTCTGCGTCCAGTCCTTCTGCTGTGGACGATAACTTTGCCAGATGTGTTACGATGTCTGTTCCGATACGTGCAAAATAGGTTCTTGCATCGTCAATCGATCTTTTATGTACACTGACAGTCAGATACCGTTCCTGATAGATGCTGTTGTTTGTTCCTGTAATCTTAGACAGGAGCATTTCGTTGTATTCTTCCCGATAGTGGTCCAGTCCATCTTCCTTCATTGGAAGCAGGATTGATTTTTCAAATTCTTCTTTATTGATTCTCCGGTTATTGATGGTAATTTTGGCAGAAATGCCGGAATCCAGTGAATTTAAGAGTTCGGAATAATCCAGAAACATTTCTGTCTTATTGTCCTTACTCGCAATATAATAGTTGATATCTGTAAAACGATATGTTTTTGAGAATTTCGTTCCCTGTTGAAAAATTCCATCCGGCCAGATTCGCTGGATGGGAATTGCCTGTTGGACTGATTTCGGAACTTTGAAGCGTTCCTTATCCATCCGAAGTGCCTGACTTAAGGTTTTAATCAAAGGCATCACTCCTTCCCTTGCGTTTCTTTCTCTGTTTTGCTTCTGCTCTTTGCTCCCGCTCTTTTATGATTTCCGCTCCATCCTTTTGATTCTTTTCTCCCAGCGAGATGGTCTCCTGCATGCAGGAGTAGTGGATATCTTCCGACTGAAACACCAGTTTCTTCGGATACAGCAATTCGGATTTGATCACTGCCCATAAAAACTGTTCGGCTGTCATACCATGATATTTGAAAAAGCCACAGGCAGCAAATGGAGTAGCACCAAGCACACACAGCCATCCGGTTATTTCCTGTCCGGTAATTTCACGCATTCCAAAGTAAATTCCGATTGCTGTAAGAATCGCAAGAACAGAACACACACATTGTCTCAGGTCCAGTCCCATAAACATGGATTCCTGATAGTCCCGGATTTCTTTATTCATCTTGACTTCCATAACTTATCGCTCCTTTCCTCTGCTTTGTTTCTTCGTTTTCTGTGGTTTTTCTTTCGGTACTTCTATCCCGGCAAATCTACAGTGTTCTGCAACGCCTTCCGGATCAAATTCCGCAAGTCTTGCTAGATCAAACGCTACCTTCTGATAGGTTGCATATCCTGATCTTCCTGTTTCATTCAACACTTTTCCTAGTTTATGTTCCTTGATAAAATGAAGCATATCCTTGGTAAAATCTCCTGTTATAAAAGCCTCATTTGGCTCTAAGAACTGATAGGGCAGATTAATGGTTACATCTCCAAAATCTTCCCATTCTCTCCCTTCCTTATGGCAGAGTCCTACATATAAATTTCCATTGTTCCGATAAGAGCTCACTCGTATTGCTACTGTCTCACGTCCAAATTCCCAGTTATATCTTAATGTTTTCTTTATATCCATATTTTTAACCTCCAAGTCCCATCATTTCTCTGACAATACGGTCAGATGCCTTAATTGCTCCAACCAGCACCAGTAAATTAAATACCAGTTCTCCGACATAGTTCCACACGATTGTAACTGCACTCAACTCCGTATCTCCGACAGCCGGAGGGCTTGCTGCATAAGCAGAAAAGATAATACATGCCAGTGCAATAATTGCCCCTTCCAGACATACGCCTACATAAGAACGGATAAAGTTCTTTCCAATGGACTGCGTGGGTTCTCCTGCAAATGAGGAAATCGGAATCGGGGCGATTGCCGTATACATATAGATTTTGAACATTCTGCCATACACTGTCAGGATCATTACAAATGACAATACAGTGATCAGCAGACTGCCAAGCAGTGTAACAATCCACAACGGAATGGATTCCAGCATTCCCACGCTCTCAATCTTATCTACAATCTCCGTTGGCAGTTCCGTCACGCTTCCTGCCATACTGGAGCCACTCATTACGGTTGTCACGATTCCCTGCACAATGGAAAACAGTGCCTGCATAAGTTCCATCCCGTATGTAATTGCTCCCTGAGCAAGTGCAAACCGGATAAATGCTTTTAGCACATGTTCCGGCTTTTTCAGATCTGTAAAACTGCCACACGTTTTAATGATTCCGGCTGCGAAAAATAATACCAGTAATCCATAAGCAATGGCTGTCAGTGCATCATTAATATTTACCATAATCCGCCAGATGCCGCCGCCCTTAAAAGTTGCCGGATTTTCGGTCAGCAGAGTCCACAGTTCTGCCATCTTTTCACTCCATGTGGATAGTGCTGAGTTTAGATTCTGTACAATCCAGTTATCACTCAAAAACTCTCACCTCCTTAAACATATTTTTGAATACAGGAGTACCTTCCGGCACTCCTGCTGTTTCCTGATATATTTTTTCAAAGAGGCTTACGCCATAATCAAATCGAGGATTTCTTTGGCGAACGTAATAATTACCCCTCCGGCCAGTGTCAGAAATCCATTTGCCCTCTGGCTTGGATCATGGCTTTTTAAAGACAGACCAACCTGCACAACACCAAATCCAAGCAAAATCAAACCGATCGCACGAATCAGAGAAAAAATAAAGGTAGACAGGTTATTGATAACGGACAACGGATCTCCGGCTGCGAATGCGGTCGTTGCTCCAACCGTTACGGTCAGTACCAGTGCCATATAAAGGCTCATCCACTTTTTCTGTTTTCTCCCCATCGGCATCGGGGTTATCATTTTTTCAGTTGTATTCTTTTTTGTTCTATTTTTTTCTCCTGTGAGAAGTTTCTTCAATACACATCACTCCAATCCATCAAAAAACTGCTATTCACCAAGGATGTCCTCGGTAGACAGCAGTTCGTAATCGTCTAATCTGTTAATGTCAATCTTTAGGTCGTCGTGAGCCAGTGGTGTTTTCGCATAATCATAAGGCGATGCACCACCGTCCTCTGTGTATCTGAAATTCACATGCTTTTTTAAATCATATTTATCGTCCATGATCGGACGCTCCCCACGAATAAACAAAATCGCTTTGCGGTTATCTAAAAGCCGTATTTCATCCGGTGTTAAAAGTTCCCTTCCTGTCTGCTGATAATTCACCGAATAGCTGCCGCTACGCCCTTTTGTCTGTCCGTAGGTATTGGTATCCAATGTCTCTTTTCCCAATAATTCCGAGACATACTTATGTCCTTCTTTTTCATTTCCACCCAGATATAAAAATTCATCGCAGTTGCCGATCAGACTCTCATACGAGTCTTTAAATAAGGCTTTCATCTGTGCAATGTTCTGGATGATGATACTGCAGGAAATCCCTCTGGAACGCATGGTTGCCAGAATCTTGTCAAAATCATCCGGCAAGGCTACGTTTGGCCATTCATCCATAATGCAGTGTACCGGAATCGGAAGCCTTCCTCCGTACTTCCGATCTGCCACATAATACAGTGTCTGAAACAGATTACTGTAAATCATGCCGACCAGATAATTCATGCTGGTGTCTGCATCCGGAATACAGCAAAACAGTGCTACTTTTTTCTCCCCAATACTGTATAAGTCCAGTTCGTCCGTACAGGTCAGGTTGGCGATTTGTTTCAGATTGAACGCTGCCAGACGGACACCAACCGATATCAAAATAGACTTTGCGGTCTTTCCAGAGACAAATTGTCAAGGACTTTTTCATCAAATTCAAAAAGAAGTTACATTTTGCGGACTTCCTCA
>NZ_JAJCNB010000025.1:0-38202 GCF_020560825.1 Dorea sp. 210702-DFI.3.17 | reverse complement strand
AAAGAAGTGTCAAAGCCTCAATAATTACAATTTTATCCTTAACTTAATGACATTGAAATGCCAAAATACTACGTCCCCATCAGCGATTAAGGGTGTCCCTAACTGTAATCAGGGGTGCCCTTTTCTTAAGGAATTCTTAGAATTTTTTAACAAAGAATTCATAGTCTGGGAAAGGGTTTCGATGTATAATAAATACCATAAAGGAAAAATTTTCATATTGTATGATAGATTCTAAGATTTTCCAGAAAATGACGGGCAGATATCTTGAAGCTTCAGATACACAGGAGGAATATTTATGGCATTGCGTAAAAAGCATGAGGTTCTGGAAGAACCGCAGGATTATGAGATAGAGCGCCGGGAGACACCGAGATATAATCCGGATCCCGAAGCGGGACTTTCGGAGGCTCAGGTGGAGCAGCACCGTGATGATGGTTGGCGCAATGTGTCAGTCGCACCACCGGCACAGACCACGAAAGAAATTATCCGGGAAAATGTCTGTACTTACTTTAATTTAATTTTTCTTGTATTGGCAATTTTGTTATGTCTTGTCGGTTCATTTCGTGATCTGACATTTCTTCCAGTCATTATTTTTAATACATTAATTGGTATCGTGCAGGAGATTCGTGCGAAAAATGTATTGGAAAAGCTGAACATGTTAAATGCACCGCATGCCAGTGTTGTGCGTGACGGGAAAAAGTCGTTAGTGGATTCAGAAGAACTGGTACTGGATGATATTGTAATATTCAAAGCGGGAAATCAGATCTGTGCCGATGCAATTGTAGTATCCGGCGAAGTGCGAGTCAATGAATCACTGTTGACTGGTGAATCTGATGAGATTACGAAAGCTCCGGGAGCGGAGCTTATGTCCGGAAGTTTTGTGGTAGCGGGAGAGTGCCATGCCCGTCTTGATAAAGTCGGAGTGGATTCTTACATTTCCAAGCTGACATTGGAAGCGAAGGCTATGAAGAAAGGCGAGCAGTCGGAAATGATCCGCTCACTGGATAAGTTGGTAAAATTTGTCGGTATTGCGTTGATTCCGATTGGTATTACGTTGTTTGTACAAGGATTTTTCTTTAATGATCAGAGCTTCCGAAACAGTATTGTTTCCATGGTGGCAGCAGTTCTTGGTATGATTCCGGAAGGATTATATCTGCTGGCAAGTGTGGCGTTGGCTGTCAGTTCTATGAGACTGGCTCATAAGAAAGTTCTGCTTCACGATATGAAGAGTATTGAGACGCTGGCTCGCGTCAATGTGCTTTGTGTGGATAAGACAGGAACGATCACTGAGAATTCTATGAGTGTCAAAGACATGATCCCGACAAAAGAATATGATGCAGAGAAGATGCCGGAGTTAAATGGTCTTCTGTCTGATTTTGTGGGAGCCATGAGCAGCGATAACAGCACCATGGAGGCGTTGAAGGATTATTTTAAAAAGAAGACGGAACAGTCTGCCTCTAAGGTTGTTCCATTTACTTCTGTGACAAAATACAGTGGAGTCATGTTCGGGGAGAAGTCTTATGTAATCGGAGCTCCGGAGTTCGTGCTCCGCGAGGATTATGATACTTACAAACCGGATATCAGCGAGTATGCAAGAAAAGGGTATCGTGTACTTGTATTTGGCTCTTATGATGCAGCATTAGATGGCGGAAAATTGACAGGAAAGGTTCTGCCGATGGCATATGTCCTTCTGGCAAATCCAATCCGTAAAGAAGCACCGGAGACATTTGCATACTTTGCAGAGCAGGGCGTGGAAGTCAAAGTTATTTCCGGTGATAATCCGCTGACTGTATCAGAGGTCGCGAAAGAAGCCGGTATTGTAAATGCAGAGGAATATGTTGATGCGACGACACTTCAGACAGATGAGGATATTGCAAATGCGATTGCAAAATATACGGTATTTGGGCGTGTGACACCGGGGCAGAAGCGTCAGTTTGTTCAAGCATTGAAAGATCAGGGAAAGACTGTTGCCATGACCGGTGACGGAGTTAACGATGTGCTGGCACTTAAGGATGCGGATTGCAGCGTAGCTATGGCATCGGGAAGTGATGCGGCATGCCAGGCGGCGCAGGTTGTGTTGTTGGAGTCCAACTTTGCATGTATGCCGTCAGTTGTATTAGAAGGAAGGCGAGTGGTCAACAACATCCAGCAATCAGCCAGCCTATTCCTGGTAAAGAACATTTTCTCATTCCTGTTGTCCCTGTTCTCGGTTGTATTTATGATGAGTTATCCATTAAAGCCGTCACAGATTTCACTGATCAGCATGTTCACCATTGGAATTCCGGGATTCTTCTTGGCATTCCAGCCGAATAAAGATGTGATCAAAGGACATTTCCTGACAAATGTGGTGTTAAAAGCTCTGCCGGCCGGCCTGACTGACGTACTGGCGGTAGCTGCCATGGCAGTCTTTGGGCAGACATTTGGACTGGGAGAGACAGACATTTCCACAGCAGGAACGATGCTCCTTGCCATTGTAGGATTTATGATTCTGTTCAAAATCTGTGAGCCATTCAACTGGCTGCGTGGCTGTGTATGGGGAGGTTCAGTTATTGGACTTTTAGGCTGTTCCATTTTCCTGCCGAAGCTGTTCGCGATTACCGGAATGTCCACAAAATGCATTATGCTGTTCGTGGTATTTTCTATTGCGACTGAGCCATTGTTCCGGTATCTGACAAAGCTTGTCAGCGGAGTAAGAAAGCTGCATATGAAGATACATAAGAAGCCGGTGGAAGAGTTTTAAGGATATAGAAAAAAAGAAATATAAGAAATATAAGAAATATAAAAATCCTGCAGATATGTATATGATATACAATATCTACAGGATTTTTTGTTGCCAAGCATACGACAAAAAGGTCCGGTGGACCTTTTTTAGTCGATTCTTTAATTACTTTACAATGTCCGGATTTTCGAATACGTCCAGCGCGGTAGCTGCCAATGCTTTTGTGGCGGTATGAAGTGTATGGCGTGCCATTTTTCCATGTACATATTTCAGAAATGTCTCGTGATGTGCAAATACTTTCGGTCTTGCACCGGTATCTAACTCGCAGTATACGGTCGGGCATACATGAGATACATTTCCAATGTCACTGGATCCACTGGCTTCTTCATCACGGTCTACGAAATCTGTAACCCCCAGATCATTTAAGTTCTTACGCATCAGGGCGCGAAGTCCATCATGATATACAAGGTCATCATAAGAATTCTCGAAGTTGAAGTATTCCAGTTTTGCACCAGTCATAAGTTCTGCGCCTTTTGCACAATTAATGACTTTCTGAGTCAGTTCCTCCAAGTAAGCGCGGTCTTTTGCACGAATGTAGAATTGGCATGCTGCGTAATCAGGAATAATATTACATGCAGCACCACCGGAAGTTATAATCCCTGCTACACGGGCGTCATTTCTTGTCTGCTGGCGCATTGCATTGATTCCTGCAAACATCAGGTTTACAGCGTCCAGAGCATTGACACCTTTTTCCGGGTAGGCGGCTGCATGGGATGCAGTACCGTGGAATCGGAATTCGATGGAATCCATAGCCAGAGTCATAATATTCATGTTGTTTTCAGCGCCTAAGTGGAACTGAAGTGCAGCGTCGATATCATCATAACCGCCACGGTTGGCAATATCACATTTACCACCGGTTGTCTCTTCGGCAGGGGCACCGATGACAACAATCGTTCCGTTGATCTGATCTTTGAATTTTGCCAGAGTCAGGGCAGCACCGAGTGTGGAAGCGGCTATCCAGTTATGTCCGCACGCGTGGGCCACCTCGTCCTTGTTCGGACCATATCCCGGAAGCGCATCATACTCCGGAAGCACAGCAACTTTCGGACCCTCACCACAGTAAAGTTCTGCACGAAAAGCAGTATCAAGATCCAGATACGGACAAGTTACCGTAAATCCATGCTCTTTTAATTTCTCAACAAGATACTTACAGGACTTAAATTCCTCACTGCCAAGCTCCGCATGATTAAACACAAACTCACTGATTTCTTCAATCTCAGCAGCAAGATTATCCTCTGCAAGATAAAGTTCTTCTTTATTCATTATACAGTCTCCTTAAAAAATATTTTATATCAGCTTCACATTTCTCTATCAAGACTTACAAAAGCCCTAAAAAGAAAGCTTTGCACAGCCATACTCACATTCATACTTCCGGTTTACCGCAATATAAAAGAGTGAAATAATCTTGAAACGGGTACTCTGACGCGGCCGGTACTTAGGCGGTGTTCTTTAGCGCCTTATGTACCGCTGCCAGCGGAAGGTAGCGAGAGCGTGCCTGGGAAAGATTATTTCACTCTATGCTATTAACGGTAACTAATATCCTATCACTACCGCAGCTCCGAGTAATACGATTGAAGCAGCGAAAATGATCAGGAACAGTGGTGTTACGAATCTATACCATTTGTTAATTGGCAGTCTCATGATTCCGCACATCATAAATACGCTTGTTGGCCAGAAAATGTTAGAGAATCCATCACCAAACTGGTAAGCCAGGACGCTGACCTGACGGCTGACACCAACCATTTCTCCGACTGGGGCAAGGATTGGCATTGTGATCAGAGCCTGTCCGGCACCACTTGGGATAAAAAAGTTGATAATGTTCTGAGCAAATAACATACCCATTGCACTTGCCATACCGCGGAAATGCTGGAGCATGGTAGCGAGCCAGTATACAACGGTATCAATAATCTGTGCATTTTCCATGATAACAGCGATGCTTCGGCTGATACCAACAAGAAGTGCACCATACATCATTTCCTTACTTGCTTCGATAAAAATATCTGCAATCTCACTTGGTGTAAATCTGGATACAAGTCCGGATACAATTGTCATAATAATGAACAGGGTTGCAATTTCGTCGATGTACCAGCCAAGTTTGATCGTTCCGTAAAGAAGCATACCAATTGTAAATACGAATAACAGACAGCTCAGTTTGTGAGTGGTTGTCATCTTGATCTCCATCATTTCCTCACGGGAAGCACATTCGAGCGTCTCAATCTTTTCTCCGTAAAGGTAAGATTTTGTCGGATCCTTCTGGATTCTACGTGCATAGCGCCATACATACCAGATACTGATGCCCATGAATACGACAAAGCAAAGAATACGGTAACCAAGACCGGAGAACATCTTCACGCCTGCAACTTCCTGGGCGATACCAATAGTAAATGGGTTGATGGTTGCAGCGGCAAATCCAACTGCGACACCGAGGTAAATGACACTGCCGCCGACGATGGCATCGTATCCGAGTGCCATGGCGATGGAGATAAACACAGGAATCAGTCCGTAAGTCTCTTCAAACATTCCCATGGTGGAACCGAGAAGTCCGAATAAAATCATACATACCGGAATGATCAGTTCGATACGGTTACCAACTTTACGAAGTACAGAACCAACCAGTGCGTCAAATGTACCATTTTTTAAAAGTACATATACAAATGCATATGCAAAGATGATAAAGAAAATAATCTGTGCACTGTCTTCAAATCCAATCTGGAAAGATTTGAACATATCAAAAATGCTGCAGCCGATTTTATCGACATGATGAAAACTGTCTGCGACAACAACAGAGTTACCGGAAGCGTCTTCGACACGGTCAAATGTACCGGCTGGAATAATGTTAGCCAGAATTGCAGTGATGACTGTCATTATGAAAATAATGACATACGCATGTGGCATTTTAAAGCGTTTTTTCTTTTCCATTGTAAATTAAAATCCTCCTCAATCATAAGTGCTAAAAAACAGTTTTCATTTTAGCACTATTCGAGGAGGGTTATAATGAATTTTTTTACACAAATATGAATTTTTTTGCAATTTCTTTACACTTTTGCCTGAGTACAATTTCTATAATGTCAGATACTCATCAGAAAGTGCATATTTAGTCTTGAGGAACATTATGATAATCCCACACAGCCTGTAAATATTCTGGTTTAGAAAGCAACAATTTTGTACCTTCTGCCATACATCTGGCTGCATAAAGCATACCTTTATGTCCAATACTCATGCCGGCCTGTTCTCTGGCTGCCCAGTGGTGAAGTGCGGTGCCGTGGCACATAGTAGCAGCGCTGATGGTGATGAGGGGAACAGTATGGCTGACCTGGGAGGCATCGGTTCCAATGGAAAGTGGAACTGGCGTGTCCTCCAGCGGATAAAGTCCTGCAAAATATTTTCCATTGTTCATAAGTCCGGCCTTTTCTGAAATGTCTTTTGCAAAATCCAGTTCTGCATCTGTATATTCAGGTGTCGGTATATGAGTCATAGCTTCATAGTAAACTTCCACTAGCGGACGGTTGACTTTCATTTCCATGCAGCTTCCAACTAATTCGATATCGACAGTTGTTCCGGTCATCATAGCTGCACCTTTTGCACATGCATCCACGCGTTTGCTTGCATCTTCCGTGCGGCTTCTTTTGGTAGAGCGGATAAAATAATTCGTCTTTGCAAAGTCAGGTACAACATTTGCCGGAATACCATTATCCATGTAAGCATAATGCATGCGGACGTCATCTGTTACATGTTCGCGGAGATAATTCACGCCAATATTCATAAGCTCGGCAGCATCTAAGGCGCTGCGACCGCTTTCCGGTGAGCGGGAGGCATGTGCGCTGACTCCGTGAAATGTATAGTTTTTAATGTCCTGCGCCTGCCAGATGTCATTGCTGACACGGTTGCGGTCGAATGGATGCCAGGTCACTGCGATGGACAGGTCATCGAACACATTCTGTTCGTCCATAATAATTTTTCCGGACATGATCTCTTCCGCCGGGCAGCCGTAAACACGAATTACAATCGGTTCACCAGAGGATTCATAATCTGCTTTCAATGCACAGGCAGCTGCGCAGACTGCTGTTCCAAGAAGATTGTGTCCGCATGCGTGTCCGATTTCCGGAAGAGCATCATATTCAGCGAGAAAACCAATGATTGGAACTTCGTTAGAAGATGAAACGTTTTTCCCGGCTGGCTGGATTTTAGTAATATCGATGTCAGAATTGGTCCAGGCCGCAGTAAATGCAGTCTCGATTCCAGCAGTATTCCATTCTATTTGAAATCCCTGTGTTTCCAGGTAATCCGCAAGACATTTTGAAGAGAGTTTTTCTTTGTAAGCTGTTTCCGGATGTTCGAAGATATAGCATGATTTCTGAATAAGTTCATCTCTGTGGTTGTCAAGCCAGTTGGAGATAGTAGGGTATGTTGCGGTTGATGTCATAAGATGCCTCCTGTCGTATTTTTATAGTGGGGAGCTTTTACCCCAATATTTTTACAGATAACAGAACTAGTTGGTTCTGAAGTCAATTTTATACATTTTTCGTAGGATGTCAATTCCGAAGGCGTTCTTGAACGTATAATTTCCGGGGGATACAAATGGTCAGTCTTGATAGAAGTGGCTATGTCGCATATAATGATATTAGAGTCAAAAAGGTTTGAAACAATAGATTTGTGAAATAAAATAGGAGGATATATGTCAGATAGAGAAGAAAAGACCGGAAAAAATGATAACGGAAAGAAAAACAAGGGTGGTAAAAGAAATAAAATAGTAGCAATAGAAATGATTATTCTTGTACTGCTGATCATGGCAGCAGTGGCAATTTTTATTCAGAGAGATAAAAGTGTAAAAGAGGCTGCGAAGATTCATGATCAGAAGGCGAAAAAGACAGAGCAGACATCCCAAGCTGCGCAGAAAGAAAATGAGATAGAAGAAGAGACGGAGGGTACGGAAGAGGAGACTGATGATAGAGACGCGGCAGTTCCTGACCGTAGTAATTTTGCAGTGCAACCGGGAGTTTCAGTCGGAACGACAGAACAGTCCGATGAGAAAATCGTGTATCTGACATTGGATGACGGACCATCAGATAATACACAGGCAGTTCTGGATATTCTGGATAAATATAATGCAAAGGCAACATTTTTTGTGACAGGTGAGATGCCGGAATACAAAGATATGATAAAGGCTGCGTATGACAAGGGACATATAATTGGAATGCATACATATTCACATGATTATGCTAAGGTTTATGCATCGGTTGATGCGTATTTTCAGGATCTGGATCAGATTGGGCAGATGGTACAGGAAGAGATTGGCTATGTACCATGTTTTATCCGTTTCCCGGGTGGATCATCAAATACTGTATCAAAGAAATATACAGCAGGAATCATGTCCACGCTTGTGCAGGAAGTACAAAACCGTGGATACCAGTATTATGACTGGAATGGAAGTTCCGGCGATGGGTCTGTGAGAACGACCGAAGAACTGGTGGCGCAGGCAACGAGCTTTGATTCTAACAACATCATTTTACTTTGTCATGATTCCCATGGAAAACAGACGACCGTAGAGGCATTGCCACAGATTGTAGAACATTATCAGTCACTGGGATATACATTTAAAGCACTGGATCGTGATAGCTTCGTAGCGCATCATGGAGTGAATAACTAATTGAGACATAAATCAGTCATAAATTGTAAATAATCGTAAGTATCGTAAATATTGTAAATAAGATATTGTAAATAATCTGTGAGATAATCGGTGAATAATCGGTGAATTGTAAATAATCGCACGAGTCAGGGGTTGGGTAATCACAACTTCTGTGCTATAATAAACGATATATGGCATCTGACACATTTCTTTGTATAATAGGAAGGTGCATTTCCTATGCATGGCGTCAGAAGAAAGGATTTTTAAGACAGTAGAAGGAGTATTTGGTATGAATTTAATTGAAATTCGCGAATTATACAAGAACCAGGAAGCATACCTGGATAAAGAAATTACCGTTGGGGGATGGGTAAGAAGTATCCGAGACTCCAAAGCATTTGGCTTTATTGTCATCAATGATGGAACATTTTTTACACCACTTCAGGTCGTATATCATGATGATATGGAGAACTTTGAGGAAATTTCCAAACTCAATGTAGGAGCAGCTGTTGTTGTAACAGGTACACTGGTTGCAACACCACAGGCAAAACAGCCATTTGAGATTCAGGCGAAGACTGTAACAGTAGAAGGCGCTTCCGCGCCGGATTATCCGCTTCAGAAGAAGCGTCACAGCTTTGAGTACCTTCGTACTATCGCACATTTAAGACCGAGAACAAACACATTCCAGGCAGTATTCCGTGTTCGTTCCCTGACGGCATACGCACTTCACAAA
Source organism: Dorea sp. 210702-DFI.3.17 (assembly GCF_020560825.1). Taxonomy (NCBI): domain Bacteria; kingdom Bacillati; phylum Bacillota; class Clostridia; order Lachnospirales; family Lachnospiraceae; genus Dorea; species Dorea sp. 210702-DFI.3.17. Next base: position 29,070 of record NZ_JAJCNB010000025.1, on the reverse strand, counting down.
TTTTTCCAGGAGAGAGGATTCGTGTATGTACATACACCGATCATTACAGGAAGTGATTGTGAAGGAGCCGGAGAGATGTTCCGCGTAACAACGATGGACATGGAAAATGTACCGAAGACAGAAGATGGTGCAGTAGATTATACACAGGATTTCTTCGGAAAAGAGACAAGCCTTACCGTAAGCGGACAGTTAAATGCAGAGACATACGCACAGGCATTTGGAAATGTTTATACATTTGGACCTACATTCCGCGCAGAGAACTCCAACACAACAAGACATGCGGCAGAGTTCTGGATGTTAGAGCCTGAGATGGCATTTGCAGATCTGGAGGACGACATGGACCTTGCAGAAGACATGTTAAAATATGTCATCAATTATGTGATGGAAAACGCACCGGAAGAGATGAACTTCTTCAATTCATTTGTAGACAAAGGGCTGATCGATCGACTGACCAACGTTGCAACATCTGAATTTGCACGAATCACATACACAGATGCAATTGAGATTCTAAAGAAGCACAACGATAAATTCGAGTTCAAAGTATCATGGGGAATCGATCTTCAGACAGAGCACGAGCGCTATCTGACAGAGGAAGTATACAAACGCCCAGTATTTGTAACAGATTATCCGAAAGATATCAAAGCATTCTACATGAAACAGAACCCAGATGGAAAGACCGTGGCAGCAGTCGATTGCCTCGTACCAGGAATCGGTGAGATCATCGGAGGAAGCCAGAGAGAAGACGATTACGAGAAGCTTGCAACACGCATGGAAGAACTCGGAATGAAGACAGAAGATTACGGATTCTACATGGACCTTAGAAAATACGGATCCACAAGACATGCCGGATTCGGACTTGGATTCGAGAGATGCATCATGTATCTGACAGGAATGGGCAATATCCGTGACGTAGTACCATTCCCAAGAACAGTAAATAACTGCGAGTTATAACAGAAAAATAGCCCCTGAAATTGTAGAAAATGTTTGACACAATCAGAAAGGGACAGGTTAAAGTTCAATTGGGGACGGGGTTTTTTTGAAAAAACCCCGTCCTCAATTGAAAAAGAGGAGAATTGTATGAATATTTTAGTAGTGGATGATGAGAAAGAGATTGCTGATGTTATCGAGTTATACTTGAAGAATGATCAGTATAATGTGCTGAAATTTTATACGGGTCAGGAAGCGCTTGATTGTATTGCCAGTACGAAGATTGATCTTGCGATTCTGGATATCATGCTTCCGGATGTGGACGGATTCCAGATTTTGAAGCAGATTCGGGAGAAATATACATTTCCTGTGATTATGTTGACAGCGAAGACGGAGTATATGGATAAGATCACGGGTCTGACACTTGGTGCGGATGATTATATTCCAAAGCCTTTCAATCCATTGGAGCTGGTTGCCAGGGTGAAAGCACAGATTCGACGCTATACGCAGTACAATGAGGGTACGAAGGACGAGGGGGATGTGATTGATTTTGGCGGTCTGTTCCTGAACCGGCAGTCTCATGAGTGTACTTACAATGAAGTGCCGCTGACACTGACACCGATTGAGTTTGATATTCTGTGGCTGCTCTGTGAGAACCGAGGCAAGGTTATTAGTTCTGAGGAGTTATTCCACAAGGTTTGGAAGGAAGAATGCTATAAGAACAGCAACAATACGGTCATGGTTCATATCCGGCATTTGCGGGAAAAAATGAATGGACCTACCGGAAAATCTGATTTCATTAAGACTGTATGGGGAGTTGGATATAAGGTTGAAGAATAATTATCGTAAATTAAAATTCAGTATTCTCTTGCAGACGGTGCTTGTTACGGCACTGACAGTTCTGGTGGGTGGATTTTTGCTGAATTATGTGATCGATGGAATTTATAATGACAGTTTCGCCAGGAATTTTGTAAAAATAATGACGAAACTGCAAGTGAGTGAACCGACTGCACGGAGCCTGTATTGGAAATTGATAGGAGATAACAAGACATTTTTCATGGTTGTAGGCTTTTTGCTTTTGTTTGCTCTTTTTTTCTATGTGGCACTTTCGAAAATGACAAAGTATCTGGACCAGGTGGGAGAGGGAATTGAAAATATTCTGTCGGAATCTACGGAACCGATTCACCTGATCACAGAATTGAAACCGATTGAGATTCGATTAAATGAGATTAAAGCTACCCTGAAACGGCAGGAGTTGGAGTCAGTGGAAGGCGAGAAACGAAAAAATGATCTGGTGTTGTTTCTGGCGCATGATTTAAAGACACCCTTGACTTCTATTGTGGCTTACTTAAGTATGCTGGACGGATATCCAAAGATGCCGGAGGAGGAGCGAAAGAAATATATTCATATTGCTCTGGAGAAATCCAATCGTCTCGGTGAATTAATTAATGAGTTTTTTGACATTACAAGGTACAATTTGCAGAATATCGAGCTGGAGTCGGTGAAGATCAATTTGACTATGATGCTGGAGCAGATTGCAGACGAACTTTATGGCGTACTTCAGGAAAAAAAGCTTACTTGTGATGTGGATGTGGAAGAGAATCTGGAAGTTTACGGTGATCCGGACAAGCTTGCCCGTGTCTTTGATAATATTTTGAGAAATGCCATTGCATATTGTTATGAGAATACCAAAATTGAGATTCAGGCCAGAATGAAAAATAATAAAATCGAGATTACATTTACAAACAGCGGAGACCGGATTCCGGGAGATATGCTGCAGACGATTTTTGAAAAATTTTACCGGGTAGATAATTCCAGGTCGACCGGAACCGGAGGAGCAGGACTTGGTCTTGCGATTGCAAAAGAGATTGTGGAACTACATGATGGACAGATCATGGCGAAAAGTGACGATTTACATACGCAATTTATTGTGACACTGCCGTCGGAAAATGAACTGGAAGAAAATGAAGAGGGAAGAAAAAATGAGATTCATACACATCGCAGACATACATTTGGGGGCAGACCCGTACATTGGAAGCTCCCGAAAGGAAAAGCGGGAAAAGGAGATATGGACCAGTCTTGAACGAGTACTCGAAGTCTGTGAAAGTAAGCATGTGGAAATGCTTCTGATCGCAGGCGACTTGTTTCACAGGCAGCCGCTCAGACGGGAACTAAAAGAACTGGATTATCTTTTTTCAAAACTGACCATGACTGAGGTGGTTATCATTGCAGGAAACCATGATTATCTGAAGAGAGATTCTTATTATCGGACGTTTCAGTGGTCAAAAAATGTGCATATGATTCTGGACAGGGAGATTCAATGCGTGGAATTTCCAGCATACAGTCTGGCAATCTATGGCATGAGCTATGATACGAAACAGATTACAGAGGAATGCTATTGTGATGCATTTGCACAGCGGCGACAGCCATATGAGATTTTGCTTGCGCACGGAGGAGATGACAGCCATATTCCGATAAAGAAAGAAAATCTGCTGGGGCTTGGTTATGATTATATTGCAATGGGGCACATCCATAAACCGCAGATTATCTGTCCGGATAAAATTGCTTACGCCGGAGCGTTGGAGCCAATCGATAAAAACGATACTGGAGCGCACGGATACATTTACGGAGAGATCACGACCAAGGGATGCAGGATAAGATTCGTACCATTTGCAATGAGATCTTACATACATCAGACGATCGAAGCAAATCCGTCTATGACAGAGCATGAACTAAAAGAGACAGTTGCGAAAGTTATAGATGAAAAAGGAAAGGAAAATATTTACAAGATTATTCTGGACGGAATGCGTGACCCGGAAATTTCTTACAATGTGGACACGCTGGATCCATATGGAAATGTGATCGAGATTACAGATCAGACACGACCGGCGTATCAGTTCGATAAGTTGAAAGAAGCAAATAAGGGAAATATTCTTGGGGCATTTGTGGCAGAGCTGGAACAGTATCCTGAGAATAGTCTGGAACATCAGGTGCTTTGTGAGGGAGTGCGGGCATTGATGGAGACAAGAAGAGGCTAATATGAAAATCAAAGAGTTGAGACTTAAGAACTTTGGAAAGTTTACAAATAAAGAAATTCATTTCTTAGATGGAATGAATGTGATATATGGAGAAAATGAGTCTGGAAAGTCTACCCTTTATACGTTTATCAGAGCTATGCTTTTTGGGTTGGAACGAGGGCGTGGAAGAGCTGCGGCGCAGGATACATTTTCCAGATATGAACCGTGGGAAAATCCGAATTATTATTGTGGGGAAATGAAATTTGAATCAGGAGATAAGGAATTTCTTCTGTCCAGAAATTTTGACCGGTATGGGAAAAATGAGACGCTTGTCTGTCTGGAAGATGCAGAAGAATTGTCTGTGAAAGATGGAGATCTTCAGATGCTCATGGGTGATTTGAGTCCACAAATTTATGATGATACGATGGCTATGGCACAGATGAGGGTAAAGCCTGGAATGACGCTCTCCGAGGAATTGAAAAATTACGCATCTAATTATTATGCGACCGGAGATGGGGAACTTGATCTGGCGGCAGCTATAGATTATTTGAAAGAGCAGAAAAAAGAAAGTTTGCATGAGATGCAAAAGCAAATGGAAAAACGCCAGGATAAAAGAGAACACATTTCTCAGGAAATGTCTTATGTGTGGCGTGATATTCATAAACTGGAAGAAGAACAGGCACATTTGGAAGAAGAGATTGAGTTTAGAAAAGTGCGGGAGCGAGAATCCAGGCTGTTGCTTAAGCAGGATGAAGAAGAACCCAAACACATGATAGATGAGATACGGCCATCTAAATGGAGAGTACATCCATTGGAAATATTGGCAGCGGTACTGGCAGTGGTTCTGTGTGCGTGGCTTTTGAAACGTCCGTGGAATTATCTGGTCGCAATTATTTTAGTATTGCTTTCCAGCATCTATGTGTGGAACCGGATGAAGATCAGTAAAAAAGTTGAGAAGACAGAGCCGGAAAAAATTTTGGAGGAGATTACACCTCAAGAGGAGAAGATTCCTACAGACCGTCTGAAATGGGAACTGGAGAGAAATGCGTTGGAGCTTGGGGATAAGCGGGTACGTTATTCCAATCTAAAGGAAGACCTGGAAGAGTTAGACGGGATCAGTGATGAGGAGAGAATTCTGAATGCCCAGGCGGAGGCAAGACAGCTTGCGATTGATAAAATTCAGGAACTTTCTGGAGAGATGCAGAAGAAGCTTCGAGGAAAATTAAATGACCGGGTTTCAGAGATTATGGAATTTATTACAGAAGGGAAATATACCCGATTAAATGTAGAAGAAGGATTAAATATCAGCTTACTGAGTGAAGGGCGCAAAGTAGATATTGCAAGAGTCAGCCAGGGAACAGCAGAGCAGGTATATTTTGCACTTCGAATGGCAGCATCAGAAGTACTGTTAGAAGAAGAACTTCCGGTGATTCTGGATGATACATTTGTAAGTTATGACGAGGAACGGCTGGAAAGTGTGTTGGAATGGCTTGCAAAAAGTGGAAAACAGGTATTATTGTTCACCTGTCAGAAAAGAGAGATGAAGATACTTTCCGAAATGGGAGTTAAAAATTGTAATTATATAAAATTACAGTAGACAAAAGCAGATGAATGAATGTAAAATTCTTGAACTACATTCACTTATCTGCTTTTTATATCAGCTGGGAGTCAATCCCCCAGCTGATATAGCCTCCGGCAGGATTGCAGAGATGCGCAGTAGAAGTATGTCATGCAATTGCATGACGCGCACCTCGCAGCAAGAATGCCGAGGCATTCTTGAACAGACGCAGCTGTTATAACTGACCGTGAGCTTTCTTGTATTCCTCAACGCATACCTGAATTCTCTCACTAGGATCCAGAATATCACTGATAGATCCGTCGTGGTTCAGAGTATCAATCATAAGAGCAACATATTTACTCATATCACAGTTGATATAATAAGGTCTGGAAAGAAGTTCCGGTGTCTGGTAAATCAGATTCGTTGTTAAAACTCCATCAATCAGACCACTTTCATAGGCTTCATCGAACTTATCCAGTCCATTTGTAAAGAGTCCAAATGTAGCAGCTGCAAAAATACGTTTTGCATTGCGGCTCTTTAACTGTTTTGCAACATCCAGGATGCTGTCTCCGGAAGAAATCATGTCATCCAGAATAATAACATCTTTTCCTTCTACAGAAGAACCAAGGAACTCATGAGCAACGATTGGGTTGCGTCCATTTACCACACGTGTGTAATCACGTCTCTTATAGAACATACCCATATCCAGGTTCAGAACGTTTGCCAGATATACAGCACGCTCTGTAGCACCCTCATCTGGGCTGATCGCCATCATGTGGTCACTGTCGATGATTAAGTCATCGTATCGATCTAATAATCCTTTTACAAACTGATAAGTTGGACGCACTGTCTCGAATCCGGAAAGCGGGATTGCGTTCTGTACACGAGGGTCGTGTGCATCAAATGTAATAATATTATCAACGCCCATGTGTGTCAGCTCCTGAAGTGCGAGTGCGCAGTCCAGAGACTCACGAGAGCTTCTCTTATGCTGACGGCTTTCATAGAGGAATGGCATGATAACGTTGATACGTTTTGCTTTACCACCGACAGCAGCGATAATTCTCTTTAAGTTTTGATAATGATCATCTGGTGACATATGATTTGTGTTTCCACTCATAGAATATGTCAGGCTGTAGTTGCAGACATCGACCAAAATGTAAAGATCCATACCACGGACAGACTCATCAATCACACCTTTGGCTTCCCCGGAACCAAAACGTGGTACATGAGCATTTACGAGATAAGAATCTCTCTGATATCCACTGAATACTACATCATCCATGAATTTGTGTCCATCTTCATGGCGCCATGTAGTGATGAAATGATCGACTTCCTTTCCCATCGCCTGGCAGCCATCAATTGCGATGATTCCAAGTGTTCCTGCAGGGATGTTGTCAAGATTACGTTCGTTACGGCGTAACATCTTTTGTACCTCCTAGGTTTAATAATTTTTTTTGAATTCTGATATCGTCACCGGTCAGACGGAGCATAGAATAGCTGCTGCTGATACGTGAAAAAATTCGTTCAGAATAAATTGCTTTTATATCTTCGAGCGACAGGTTCGTAGATATGATTGTCGCTTCCTTTCGTAAGATTCGCTCATTAAGTATAACAAATAATTGTGAAACCGTAAAGCTATTCGCGAGCTCTGTGCCAAGATCATCAATAATTAGCAAGTCACAGCTGCAAATATGGGAGAGTGCATCTTCATCGATCTCATCTCTTTTACCAAAAGTATTCTTAGCAAGAAAATCAAAAAGCCCTGCTGCAGAAAAATAAATAACTGAATAAGAGTGATCCATTAATTCCTTTGCAATACAGTGAGTGAGAAATGTCTTTCCAACACCAGTATCTCCATATAAAAGAATATTATGAAATTCACTGGAAAATGTATCAATAAAATGATGACAGACACGAAGTGCGGTTTCAATGGCGTCTCTTGCCGATCTTCCGGTCAGCGGATCAATATGGCTTTTGGAATAGTAGTCCAGAGAAAATGTGTGAAAATTTTCCTGCTCTAAAATTCCTTTCAAGTTCGAGTCGTTATATAGAAGCTCGATAATTGCCTTTTTCATACAGTGGCACTTGCGTGTTCCAATATATCCGGTATCCTGACAGTCTGGACAGTGATAATGCTTTTCAAGATAATCAGATGGAAATCCGTGAGACGTAAGAAGCTTCTGCTTTTCGCCAGTTAATGTCAGGAGCTTTTCATGAAATGAAGAAAGAGCATCTTCGTCTCCTTCCAGCAGTCTCTTTGCTTTTTCAACACTCAGAGAAGAAATCGTGTCATCAATTGTGCGAAGCTTTGGAATCTTCGCATAAACTTCATCAAAACGAAGACGAAGTTCATGCTCGTTATCCAGTTGTAATTGCTCATAATCGCGCATCAATTGATCGTACTGGGAATTTGATAATGCCATGGACGAAAATGCTCCTTATTATATAGTTTATTGCTGTAACAGCTTGCGCTCAAGATCGCTCATATCATAAGAACGATTCTCGAAGTTGTTGAACTTTGTTGGTGCCGGTGTGATTTTAGCGGCACTTTTTCTTTGAAGTTCTTTTTCACGGCGTTCTTTTTCACGGGCTTCTTTTTCGCGGATAAATCCGGCATCCAGGGTTTCGATATCCTGAATGTTCTTAACACTTTGCTCCAGCCATTTTTTCAGAATAGATTCAGTATAGTCAAAGCTTGGCTGATGAATTGCATTCATAGTTCTGGCGCATGCGTTCAGGATCAGATCCAGAGAGAACCCATATTCGGAAGTCCAGCGCTTGATGTATTCCATCTCAGACGGTGCAGGAGCGCGTCCTTTAATGCCGAAAGCTCCGAGAATAGAATAGCAGTTCTTATTGTATGCCATAGAGCTTGCTTTTGCTTCAGAAACCGTCTTAATGTGGCGTTCACACCAGGAAAGAGCAACCTTCTGAATATAGTGCATACTTGTATGACCGTTCTCTACACAGTACTCGATCAGGTATTCGATAAGATCTGCAGACATATGTAAAGTCTCGTAAAAATATGTAATAGATTCTACGTCAGAATGGGACAGCGTCTTGCCAAGGTACTGCTCTGCAACAAAAAGAAGTTCTTTGAACTCTTTACGAGAGCGGTACTGCTCAATACTGGATACATCTGTAGTTGGCGGTGCCGGCTGAATAGAAGGAGCAGCCGGTTCCGGTGCAGATGGTTCTTCTGTCATACGCGGCTGTGCCGGAATCGCCGGAGCCTCTCCGTCTACAGGCATGTCATAATCCAGTAACCCTTTCTTTTTCCAGTAGTTCAATGCACGGATCACATCTTTTTCTGTAATATCTAATAAATCTGCAATCTTTGAAATTGTCAGAGTTCCTGAAGGCTCATTCAGATGGCGCAAAAGAATAAGGTATACCTTCACGTATTCCCCGTTCGCCTCTGCCATATAATGATCGATAAATTCGTTCTCCAGTACAGTTGTATCACTCTGCACGTGGTTTGTAAGTGTTAATTTTCTCATGCCTTTTCAGGTCCTCCTCAAGTATCATTCGCTTCATTGCACAGCTATTATAGCATCGGAAGTACCATTAAAAAAGAAATTTTTGACGCAAAAATCGGGTTTTTTGTGGATAAAAATCTGTGGAAAATGTGGATAACTATCTTCCAAGAAGCGTTTCCCCAATGTTTACAACGTCTCCGGCTCCCATAGTTATCAACACATCCCCTTTTTGACAATGCGTCAGACAGAAATTTTCTATCTCTTCAAAACTTGGGAAGTAGTATGCATCGTGCCCTTTTGCCCTCAATTCATCTGCAATCTGCTTAGAAGACACTCCGAGAGTATCCGTTTCTCTTGCAGCATAAATGTCTGCCAGGATTACATGATCCGTATGTGAAAGTGCCTCAACGAATTCCGGGAAGAGAGCTTTTGTACGTGTATAAGTATGAGGCTGGAAAATGCACCAGATCTCACGATGCGGATAATGGGTCGCAGCAGTCAGTGTTGCAGCAATCTCTGTCGGATGATGTGCATAGTCATCAATGATCGTCACACCATTAGTCTCGCCTTTGTATTCAAAACGACGGTCTGTACCGTGAAATTCTTTCAGTCCCTTTTTGGCAACGGAAACATTTACATCCAGAAGATCTGCAACAGCAAGTGCGGCAAGTGCGTTGGATACATTATGGTCTCCACTTACAGATAAGGAAATACGATCTACAAATTCACCGTTCTTTACCAGGTCAAAGGATGCTTCGCCGAGTTCGTCATGAGTTACATTTGCAGCATGATAAGTTGCGGAAGGATTCGTTCCGTAAGTTACGATTTTGCAGTCAAGATCTCCTGTAATCTCATCCAGACGATCAATGTCACCATTGATAACAAGTGTTCCGTCTTTTGGAAGCAGCTTTGCAAATCTGTGGAAAGAGTTGCGGATATCCTCCAGATCCTTGAAGAAGTCCAGATGATCTTCGTCAATATTCAGAATCACACTGATCTTAGGAAAGAAGCTAAGGAAACTGTTTGTATATTCGCATGCTTCCGTAACAAAAATCTCGGAATTACCGACACGGATATTTCCACCGATTGCTTTTAAGATTCCGCCAACAGAAATAGTCGGATCCATCTCTCCGGCCAGAAGAATGTGTGAAATCATAGAAGTTGTTGTTGTTTTTCCGTGAGTTCCGGAAACTGCGATTGGAATGTCGTAGTTTGTCATAAGCTGTCCGAGAAGTTCAGCACGTGTCAGCATCGGGAGTCCTTTTTGAACTGCAGTCTGATATTCTTCATTGTCTTTATGAATTGCAGCCGTATATACAACTACATCGATACCATCTATAATATTAGAAGCTTTCTGTCCATAGAAAATCTGTGCGCCGGCTTTTTCAAGATGATCTGTCAGAGCAGATTCTTTGTTGTCAGATCCGGAAACAGTAAAGTTCTCTTCTAAAAGTACCTCGGCAAGTCCGCTCATGCTGATACCGCCGATTCCGATAAAATGTACGTGTACTGGCTGGTCAAAATTAATTTTATACATAATTAAGATTCCTTCCTCATATATATAATAATATAGGCAAATTGTGTTGGGAAAAATCCCGTCTGTAGTATCGTTGGATTGCTCTGTGCGGCACACTTTCACAATCCAATTAATAATTCTTTCTAACTTATTATTATATACATATATGAGAAAAAATCCAACCCGCAATTTTTTGTAATATTTTCATAAAAATCGGAGAAATTATTCAAATGTTTTGTAAAATATGTTCACGAAATGGAACATATATGGTATAATATTTATCACAAACTACTGAGAAGGGGTGAAGACATGAGGAAAAAGGAAATGATAGCAATGCTCCTGGCAGGAGGACAAGGCAGCAGACTTGGTGTTCTGACATCAAAAGTTGCGAAACCGGCTGTTGCATTTGGTGGAAAATACAGAATCATTGATTTTCCGCTAAGTAACTGTATTAATTCAGGAATTGATACTGTAGGTGTATTGACACAGTATCAGCCATTACGTTTGAATTCACATATCGGGATAGGTATCCCATGGGATTTGGATCGAAGCATCGGTGGCGTTTCGATTCTTCCGCCATATGAGAAGAGTACAAGCAGTGAGTGGTATACAGGTACAGCGAATGCCATTTATCAGAATCTGGAATACATGGAATCGTTCCATCCAGATTATGTATTAATTTTATCTGGAGATCACATTTATAAGATGGATTACCAGGTGATGCTTGATTATCATAAGGAGAACAATGCAGATGTTACAATCGCGGCTATGCCGGTTCCGATAGAAGAGGCAAGCCGTTTTGGAATTGTAATCACCGATGATAGTGGTAAGATTACAGAATTTCAGGAGAAACCGCCACAGCCGAAGAGTAATCTGGCATCAATGGGAATCTACATATTTAGCTGGAAAGCATTAAAAGAAGCTCTTGTAGCATTGAAGGACGAGCCTGGATGTGACTTTGGAAAGCATATCATTCCGTATTGTCATGAGAAGGGTGAGAGCCTGTTTGCTTATGAATACAATGGATACTGGAAAGATGTTGGAACACTGGGATCTTACTGGCAGGCTAATATGGAGCTGATTGATATTATACCGGAATTTAACCTTTATGAAGAATTTTGGAAGATTTACACTAACAGTGCTATACTTCCGCCTCAGTACATTGCAGAGAATGCTGTGATAGACCGAAGCATTATCGGCAATGGCTGCGAGATTTATGGAGAGGTACATAATTGTGTTATCAGTGCCGGAGTCACAATTGAAGAAGGTGCGGTAGTGAGAGATTCAATCATCATGAGCGATTGTATGATTGGAAAAGGCTGTGTGATCGATAAATCTATCATAGCTGAGAATACGAAGATTGGCGAAGGCGCGATCCTTGGAATTGGCAGTGAAGAACCGAATAAATTAAAACCGGCAGTCTACTCATTTGGACTTGTAACGATCGGAGAGAATTCTGTAATCCCGGATCACGTACAGATTGGTAAGAACACCGCAATCAGTGGAATTACGAACAAAGAAGATTATTCGGACGGAGTACTTGGAAGTGGAGAAACATTAATAAAGGCGGGTGAGATAGCATGAGAGCAGTAGGAATTATTTTAGCAGGCGGTAACAATAACAGGATGAAAGAGCTGACTCACAAAAGAGCAGTAGCAGCAATGCCAATTGCAGGAAGCTATCGATCCATTGATTTTGCACTTAGTAATATGACGAATTCTCATATTCAGAAAGTTGCGGTGTTGACGCAATATAATGCCCGTTCCTTAAATGAACATTTGAATTCTTCAAAATGGTGGAATTTCGGAAGAAAGCAGGGTGGACTGTACGTATTTACACCGACCATTACAAATGATAATGGATACTGGTATCGCGGAACGGCCGATGCCATTTACCAGAATATGGATTTCCTGAAAAAGAGTCATGAACCGTATGTTGTTATAGCATCCGGAGATGCGGTATATAAGATGGATTACAGTAAAGTTCTTCAGTATCATATTGACAAAAAGGCTGACGTTACGGTAGTATGCAAAGAGATGGATCCATCAGATGATGTGAGCCGATTCGGAACAATCCGAATGGATGACGATATGCGTATAACAGAGTTTGAAGAGAAACCGATGGTGACAAAATCAAACATGATTTCAACAGGAATCTATGTGATCAGAAGAAGATTACTGATTGATCTGATTGAGCATGCAGCGGAAGAAGAAAGGTTTGACTTCGTCAATGATGTTCTGATCCGTTATAAGAATCTGAAGAAGATCTATGGTTACAAGATTGATCATTACTGGAGCAATATTGCAACTGTAGATGCTTATTATAAGACTAATATGGACTTCTTGAAGCCGGAAGTAAGAAATTATTTCTTCAAGCAAGATCCGGAAATTTATTCAAAAGTCAGCGACCTGCCTCCTGCAAAATATAACCCAGGCGCGTCTGTCAAGAACAGTCTGGTAGGAAGCGGAAGCATTATCAACGGAACTGTGGAGAATTCCGTAATATTTAAGCAGGTATTTGTGGGAAATAACTGTGTGATCAAAAATTCAATTATTTTAAATGATGTGTATCTTGGGGATAATACTTACATTGAAAACTGCATCGTGGAAAGCCGTGATACAATCAGAGCCAACACACGTCACGTTGGAACAAACGGGATAAAAGTGGTTGTCGAAAAGAACGAGAGGTACGCACTGTAAGATCAGTGCGCCTAGATAGAAAGGGGCAATAACATGCAGATAACAGATGTAAGAGTAAGAAAAGTAGCGAAGGAAGGAAAATTGAAAGCAGTAGTATCAATCACGATGGATGAAGAATTCGTTGTACATGATATTAAAGTTATTGAAGGGGAAAAAGGACTTTTTATTGCTATGCCAAGTAAAAAGGCAGTGGATGGAGAATACAGAGATATTGCTCATCCAATCAATTCCGGAACTCGCGAAAAGATTCAAAGCATCATCCTCGAGAATTACGAAAAAGTATTAGAAGAGACACCTGAGGAAGCCGTTATCTAGTTTGTGTGAATAGAGGACATACGAACAGAAGCTTAAGGAAAATTGAAAAAAGAAAATGAAACGAAGAAGCGGGATATGTAATTGGAGGCATATCCCGCTTCTTTGTTTCAACTATTTAAAAATATTCTTGTGCGAAAATCCGTGTAGATTTGATTTAAATCACGAAACAGTTTTCGAGTTCAGTTCTTTTAAAATCTTATCAGCATTGTAATCAGGTGCCTGACAGAGGGCAATGTCATAGATCTGCTGAATGATATCCAGTGGTTCTTCGAGAATTTCAGAAATCTGAGCAGCAGAGATTTGTCCGGTGAAAGTGTAGCTGTATTAGTGCCGGGAATCACTGAAAGCTGCGGTGAACGAGTAACTTCATCAAAAATCTGAGTAATCTTTGCTGAAAAAGCAAATGAAATTCAGAAATGAAATCATGGCTAAGGATTTCTGTGGGCACTGAAACATAATGAAAATATCATGCCCGAAATTTGATGTAGACGTAGTGTAACATAGTGCTGTAATAAAACGCAATAGAAAAATAAAAATATTTCTAATATAGTCTCCACATACTTGGGAAAAATAAAACTATATCAGAGGTGGCAGCTATCTCACATCTGATATAGTCTGATATATTATGATGTTGGGGTCAAAAGCCCCAACTATGATGCCTACGGATTGTTCCGTGCGTTGCACTCCCACAATCCTCCCAATTATTCGCATATCGTGGGATTGTCATCCCACTTTTAGGCTCATATTGGGGCGGATCCCAAGGTCTTTCATCCACTTATGAGCAAGCTCATGTGGATTTAGACCTTTTGACCCTGGTATCATATATTATACATAATGATCAAGTGAAAATGTCATTGCTTTCTTTGTGACAGGGTGCCTGAACTCCAACTGATATGCACAAAGACACAGTGGTGTGCGCCTCGCGGTCAGCTTCGGTGAGTCGGGGTTATACTTCGTGTCACCGATGATCGGGCAGCCCATACCGGAAAGCTGCACACGAATTTGATGATGGCGTCCAGTATCTAACTTGATTTTTAGCTGACTGGTCGCGACAGGAATTGCGAAAGCAATATCAGCAAAAAATGTAGTATCAACTAAATCATAATGAAGCTTTGCTAATTTGGCGTTTGCAGTACCTTTCTGACAGATTCTGGAAGTATTTGTTCTGGCATCTTTTACAAGGTAGTTTTCTAAATCAGCAGATGTTGGTTCTGGAGTTCCCGCAACTAATGCATAGTAATGCTTACCGAAGCCGGAAGTTGTAAGCTGCCGGTTCAGTTCCTTTGCGGCAGCAGGCGTCTTGGCGAAGACAAGAATTCCACTTACAGGCTGGTCCAGTCTGTGAATGACGGCAAGGTACGGCTCGCCGGATTTACCAGAAGTCATGCTAATATGATTTTTTAAAAGGCTCACCATGTCCGGGGAGCCAATGCGTTTGCTTTGAGTTGCAACTCCGGCCGGTTTGACACAGACCAGAATCTGTGTATCTTCGTATAAAATGTTGATGTTATTTGTCATGTCATATTCCTTTATAATTTCATAAAAAATAGTTCTTAGATCAAAAAATATAAGCATAGGTCAAGATTCAGATAGAGTCCTGACCTATGCTTATATTGAAATAAAAACGCAGGGTTGTCAAGAACATAAATAAAATGATAGATAATTGCTATAAATAATGTTTCAGATAAAAAGTTTTCGAGTATGAGTGCTAAAAATAAAGATACCGTGTGAACAGGAAAAACATAGAAGTTCACACGGTAATTTTTATTCCCAATTCGATGGCTGTACCGGGTATTTTGCACATTTTCTTGCTGCACTCATATAAGCATCAATGTTTTCCAGTGATGTCTGAACCGGAATATCACATCCAGGAGCAATCGTAAATCCGCATGGATTGTCCCAGCATTTGCGGAAGCAGTCGATGACAGCCTGTTCGATAGATTCCGGAGTGCCTCGCAGAATTTCAATTGGTGAGACATTTCCCATGATGGAAAGTTTGTCGCCAACAAGATCTTTGGCAACAGCAATATCTACGGCACTATCGATACTGACTCCGCGGATACCCATCTCAGGGAAGGTCTCCAGAAGTTTTGTGGTATCTCCACAAATGTGGAAACCAGAGCCGCGGCTGCCCCATTCTTTCCATTTATCCATAACTTTTACATAATAAGGAATGACAAATTCACGGAACTGTTTTGGTGACAGAAGGGAAGCCGTTGGCTCAGCAAGTCCGATTCCAATCTGATTCTCTACGAATTTACGTCCAACTTCAATCGTAATGTCCGCAGCAAAGTCCAGAAGTTTATGAAGTCCTTCTTTATCTTTTCGCATAGATTTTAGGATTATTTCAACACCGGCAAGGTTGGCAGCAGTTGTAAATGGTCCCATTAGACCGACTCCTGTGAAAATCTCATCGTTTAATTCGTCTTGAATAATTTGGACAGCCTCAAAAGCAGTCTGGGCATTCGGGTCATTTTCAAAGCGAATTTTTTCCAGATCTAATTGATCAATCTCAGAAAAATCTTTTAAAATATTTTCCTTAATCATAGGAATTCCGAGTGGATCGTATGTAGATTCTGCACCGAAAGCAACCGGGATTCCGTCAATACGGTAGTTGACACTTAAGCCATCTTGCCCGAAACGTTTGTAGCTTTCGATAAGCCAGTGAGCGCGTGATTTTGCCTCTACGAAAGCATCTTGATAAGATGCCCCGAAGTTCATTCCAATATATGGTGAAAATAACTTGATCGGCATACGGTCTACTGGTTTTCCTGCAAACAGGGCAAATGCTCGTTCTTTAGGGGTCATTTGATCATCTTTGTGCATAAGGATTACCTCTCTTTTTAGTGATATTTTTAGTATACGACAGAATGGAGGCAGGGACAAGGAAAGTGGATGAAAATGATATTGGAATAGATAATGATACACAAAATATATAGAGTATTTAAATACTAGTGTTAGCGCAAGGTGTGGTATAAAGTGCGGGAGACAGAAAGAAGAGTAGATTTATTGTAAAAATATGCTATACTATGTCCATGATTAAGAAAATATAAAAGCGGACGGAGAAAAGGTATGAAAATTGAGAAGAATGCGAAAGATCTGATGACACCAATTGAACGAAAGAAGGCAATTCAAAATGGTGAGAGGGCAGACCGAGTGATGGCGATGCCATTTACCAGCGAGTTTAAGTGCTATCTGAGTGGAATCAGTGTTCGTGATTTTTGGTTTGATGTAAAAAAAATGGCACAGGCAGAGAGAATTGTATTTAATCGTTACGGCTATGACCGAATTGTGATCGGACCGAATACAAGAGGAATCGTGGAAGCGCTGGGAGGGAAATTTATCTATCCGGAAAATGGAGTTCCATATGCCGATGCCCCAATGATATCTGATTATAAAAAGCTTGATGAGATGGAGCCGGTCGAGGCAAAGCGAGATCCTCGAATTGCAGTATTTATAGAAGAAGCGAAAATATTGAGCGAAGAGGCGCAGGGAATTGTACCGATTGAGGCAAGCATTGGCGGACCATTTACAATTACTTCTTCGCTTCGAGGGGTGGAAAAATTGCTTAGAGATTGCCGGAAATATGGAGAGGAAGTTCATCGGCTGATGAGAATTGTAACAGATAGTCAGAAAAGCTGTATTGATATGGCAACTCAATATGGACTTGGAATTGCCATGGCAGATCCGGTCGCAAATCCAGCATTGATTGGACCGAAAATGTATGAAAAATTCGTTTTCCCATATACAAAAGAGCTGACCGATTATGCATATGAAAAGACAGGACATAAAGTATCTCTTCATATGTGTGGAGACACAAGGAGTATTTGGAAATATCTTGGACAATATCAGTTAAATGAATTAAGCCTTGATAATATTATAGATATTAAGCAGGCGGCAGACGAGATTGGCAGTGAAGTACCGATTGCAGGAAATGTAGATCCAGTGAGCATTGTCATGAAAGGAACGAAAGAAGAAATTTTTACAGATGTGAAACGATGTGTAGAAATTGGAAGTAAGGCAAAGAAGGGATACACACTTGCAACGGGATGTGATATCCCAGAGACAACAGATCCACAGAAGATAGACTGGTTCATGGATGCAGCAAGAGCATGCGGGGAATATAAGGGATAAAATTATCCGTTTTTGCAATAGGCACTATATACTCATATTAATAAAAATTCAAACAAATGATTATAGATAAAGTGAATATAAAGTGATTATATATCGAAAATAGCAATTTGATGTAAAGACGAGAGATATGCTATTCTGTATATGTAGTTATGAAATATTTTCAAGAGAAAACGGGAGGAAAACACAAAATGAAAAAGAAAATTGTAAGCATGTTATTGGTTGCAGCTATGGTTGCATCAATGGCTGTTGGCTGTGGATCAAAGAATGATTCCGGAAGCAGTGACACAAAGTCTGATAAAGGAGAATCCATTACATTTATGGCGCCTGATTGGGCAATTCCATCTGATGATCAACTGGATGAATTTACAAAAGAGACTGGAATTGAGGTTGAAGTATCTGAAGTGGGCTGGGATGATATCCGTGAAAAACTGGCTACAGCTGCAACAGGAAATAAAAATGTTGCTGATGTAGTAGAAGTGGACTGGTCCTGGGTAGGAGAATTCAAGGCAGCTGGCTGGTTAGAGCCACTGAAGATTTCAGATGCAGATAAGGAAGATTTTCTTACATTAGATACATTTACAGTAGATGATGAAATTTTAGCACTTCCGTATTCCAATGATTATCGTATCGCATATTATAACAAAGACCAGTTTGCTAAAGCCGGAATAAATGAAGCACCAAAAACATATGCAGAAGTTTTGGAAGATGCAAAAGCATTAAAAGCATCTGGTGTTGATTATCCGCTTGCAATGTCTATGAATGCAGAAGAGAAAGCTGCAACAGGATTAATGTGGACAGCATTCCAAATGGACGGAGTTGTATGGAATGATGATGGAACATTTAATAAAGATGCCATTATGGATGCATTAAATTATTATCAGGAAGTTTTAGATGCTGATTTGGTTGCCCCAGAGGACAAGACAGCTTCTGGTATGGAGGCTTATATGAGAATTTGCAGTGGTACAGCAAGTTTTCTTGTAGGACCAACAATGTTTGTATCTAAGACACAAAATCCGGATGATTCAGCGGTAGTGGGACAGGTTGAACCGATTCTTGCTCCAGGTAAAGACGGAACAGCGAAAAAAACAATGGCTCTTCCAGAGGCACTTGGTGTTACTTCTACATCTGAGAATAAAGAAGCTGCTCAAAAATTTGTTGAATGGTATACATCTGCTGATATGCAGAAAGAATTAAATGAAACACTTGGAAGCCTTCCAACACGTAGTTCAGTATTAAAAGAACTGGTTGATGATGGAACAATTGCAAATGCAGGAGCCATGTTAGAAGCATCTGAGTTAATTTCATCTCCATTCCCGAATGGAGTACCAGCTTATTACGCAGAAATGAGCAGTGCAATGTATAACGCAATTAATAAGATGGCGCTTGGAGAATTGACACCGGAGAAAGCCTATGAAGAGATGTCTTCAGCATTAGATAAACTGCTTAAAGAACAATAAAATATAGGAAATACACATATGAAAAAAAAGATTTTACCATATCTTTTACTTACACCCATGATTTTGATCATGGGTGTATTAGTATTTTATCCCATTATTACAACTTTTGCGTATAGTTTGAAAAGATGGAAACTTACGGAGCCGGGAAATATTCATTATATTGGATTTAAAAATTATATAGATATTTTACAGTCGGATTCATTTAAATATAGTATGCAAAATACTTTATTTATTTTAGTGTTTGTAATTGTTTTTACAACGATAATTGGATATTTAGTTTCAGTATATTTGAATTTGGAATGTAAATGTGCTGGAATGTTACTTGCAATAGCAATTCTGCCATGGGCATTACCACCATTTGTAAATGGTATTTTATGGAAATTTGTATTTTTTTCAGGATATGGATTTTTAAATAAAATACTGATTGGTCTGGGGCTGGTAAGTAAACCGGTTCAATTTCTTGGTTCGCGCTGGCTGTTATTACTGGTTGTTTCGATTGTAGTTGTATGGCGTAGTGTGCCGTTTATGGCATTGGTATGCCTGGCTGGACGCCAGTCAATTCCGGATGCTATTTATGAAGCGGCGAAAATGGATGGAGGAACGCCAAGGAAGGTATTCTGGCATATTACAATGCCACTTATGAAACCATTTTTGGCATTGGGAATTACTTCAACATCAGTAACTGCAATAAATGTTTTTGATGAAATTGTAGCACTTTCAGGCTATGGAGATTTGGGGAAAAATATATTAATGGAGAGTTATTTGACTACATTTTCATTTTTGAATTTTGGAAAAGGTAGCGCAATGACGTATATTGTCTTATTTTTTGCATTACTTTTAGGAATATTCTATCTCCGAAATTTGAACAAGGAGGTGGATTATTAATGAAGTATGTGAAGAAAGCAGGATATATTGTTGCAACGATATTTTTTTTAGTTTTCACATTAGGACCATTTGTTTGGACTTTTGTTATGGCGATTACACCGAAAGCAGAAATGTTCTCAAATGTAGTTAGTTTATTACCGAGTCATATTACATGGAGTAATTTTCAGAATTTGTTTTCTGGCGGACGAAGAAGTGTTGCATACTTTACAGGTTTAAAAAATTCTCTTCGAGCAGTGATTGTGACGATCTGTATCGGTATGCCAATTGCTTTGGTGAGTGCATATACATTAAGCAGAATGGAGTTTCCGGGAAGGAAAATTATCAAAAATGCCTTACTTATTACGATGGTCATTCCGGTAATGGCAACTATTATTCCTCTGTATAAAATGTTTTCGGCAGGGCATATGCTGGATAATACATTTTGGCTGAGTATGGTTTATGTAAGTTCGTATCTGCCGATGGCAACGTGGATGATTATAAATTATTTTTCGACAATTCCAAAAGAGCTGGAAGAGGCGGCACACATTGATGGCTGCAGTCGAGGAAAAGCATTTTTTAAAATTATATTGCCATTGTCATATCCGATTATTTTGTCAGTGTCACTGATTATGTTCTTGAATACATGGAGCCAGTTTCAGATTCCGCTTATATTAGCCTCATCTATGGATACAAAACCTATGGCGATTGTTGTATCTGAATTTGTGACAAAAGACAGTGTAGAATATGGATTAATTGCAACAGCAGGTATTGTATCGTTGATACCACCTGCAGTAACAGCAATTATTTTCAGAAAGTATTTAATTTCTGGCATGGTAGGAGGTTCTGTAAAAGGATAATTATGACGATACAGGAAGTGATGCTGCGAATAGAAATACCAGAGGAAGTGCGGGAAAATATAGGAAAGTACAGTTTGTCTGAGAAGGAGTTTTATGAATGGAAACATTTATTTGAAAATGATTTTGAAATATTTTTAAATAAATGGCGAGAAACTCAAAAACATTTTCAATGGGTTTTATGGTTCTATCTGAAGCTGACATGTGAAGTCCATGAAATGTATAAGGAGAAAGATATCAGCGAAGAGATATTTCATGATACGTTTTCTGATATCACGATTTGGTGTAAAGAATGTTATCGGAAATACAAAGTATATGGACTGGAAGAAGTGGAATGGGTTGCAAAGTCTATTCGAATGGAGTTGTTCCGTCTGGGAAGACTTCAGTTTGAACCACTTATTTTGGATCAGAAGTTGGCACAGAAATACCATTTGCCGAGTGGAGAAAAAGTGTTGAATGTTCATATACCGGCTGGAGAAAAACTGGATTACTGTGAATGTCAAAAATCTTTTGAATCAGCTAAGAAATTTTTTAGTAACGAAGATGTGATATTTATTTGCGATTCATGGCTTTTAAGTCCGGAACTGAGAGAGATATTACCAGAGACAAGTAATATTATTCGTTTTCAGAAAATGTATCATATTGTAGAGGTACATTATGATTTCCCGCAGGCAGAAGAAAGAGTATTTGGGGAAATTCGAGAGAACAAAGATGCATATCTGGAAGAAAATAGTCTTCAGCGAGGATTGAAGCAATATCTTCTGGCCGGTAAAAAAGTTGGAATTGGCAGGGGAATAATCATAAATGAAAGATAAAGACTTGTTGATTGATAATGAAAAGATTTCAGAAAACATATAGAAAATGCAAGTGTTTTTTGATAAACGCCCAAGTTGTTCACAAAAAAATCTGTAAAAAAAATCGTTTATTTAATTTTTAAATAAATGAAAACCGTTTATTTAAAACTCCTATTTGTGATAAGCAAAAATAGCATGTATAATCTATAAGTGATGATTTAAAAAAATATAAGTACGATTAATGGAGGGGAAGCACGAAAATGAAAAAGAAAATTGTAAGTGTTCTGTTAGTTGCTGCTATGGCCGTATCTATGTTTACAGGCTGTGGAAGCAAAAGCGACAGCAAAAAATCTGACAGCAAATCTGGCGAGAAGACATTAGAAGTATGGGTACCACCACTTGATGATGCTACAGAGAAGAACTGGGGAGATCTTTTAAAAGACTGGGAGAAAGAAAAGGATTGTAAAGTAAATCTTACAGTTATCCCATGGGACAAGTACGAAGAGACTTATACAACAGCTCTGAATTCAGGAGAAGGTCCGGACGTTGGATATATGTACAACGAGATGTTCCCAACATACATCGATGCAGGTGCAGTAGAGGATATGTCTTCTTACGTTACAGATGAAGATAAGAAAGAGTACAAATATCTTTCTAATGGTAATATGATGGATGGACAGTATGGCTGGCCATTAGTAACGGGAGTTCCATTCGTGTTATACTATAATGAAGATATTTTAAATGCACTTGGAGAGAAAGCACCTGAGACATGGGATGACTTTGCAAGAATCTGTCAGGAAGCTACAAAAGATACTGACGGAGATGGAAAAGTTGACCAGTATGGTTTTGCTTGTGGAATGAATACAAGTGATATCGGAGCAATGCAGATTCTGAATGCATACTACTATAGCGCATTATGGCAGAACGGTGGACAGGTTTATAATGACGACCTGAAATCTGTAAGCTTTGCTGACGAGGCTGGAAAAGAAGCAGTTACATGGTTAAAAGGACTTACATCTTACATGAATGAGGACTTTATGTCACTGTCATGGTCTGACGCATTTTCAAATGTATTCGGTGCCGGAAAAGCAGCATTCGGAATTACACGTTCTTCACAGACAGATGGAACAACATTTGCAGAGACATATCCGAATTTGAACTGGAATTTTGTAACTTCACTGAAGAACAAAGACTTTGGAACATTTGGAGCAACAGATTGTCTGACACTGATGTCTGCATGTGAGGATAAAGACCTTGCTATGGACTTCATCAAATATGTAACAGGTTCTGAGTTCATGACAGCATATCATGCAAAATGCCCGGGAGCTGCACTTACAGAGAGTGAGCCATATGTAGGTGATGAGAAGATGGAGAAAATCTATACAGAGGATAAAGACAAATGGCATGGAATTCAGGCTGGTCCTTGTGGAACACAGATCCTGAACCAGCTTGCAGCTGATTTCCAGGGAATTATGAGCGGAGAGACAAGCGTTGATGAAGGCCTGAAAGAGGCTGAAGATTATGCAAATGGACTGTTAGATGAATATTGGGCAAATAAATAAAAGATAAATGCATAATAGTCGATGCCTGCAAGTTTTGCAGGCATCTTTTTGCACTATTGATGATTGCGCAATAAGATGAAAGGACGATTATGAATAAAAAGAAAATAGCAAATCTGGCACCATATGGTTATATTACGCCGATTACAGTAATCCTGATCGGCTTTGTTATTGTGTCAGTCATCATATCAATTGTACTTAGTTTTACAAGATATAATATCATGACACCGCCAACATTTTATGGATTGAAGAACTATGAGAGGCTGGTAACAGATACAAAGTTTATGAAAGCACTTTTTAACACATTAAAATTAATGGTTATGATCGTGCCGTTACAAATGATTTTATCCCTCATAGTTTCTATATTTTTGGTTAGTCATCGCCATATGTTAATTGGCAAGATTGCAAATAGTGTTATTTTCATTCCGGTACTTTGTTCCAATGCGGCAACAGGTGTTATCTGGAGAGAATTGCTGAACGGAAAAATTCCGGCAGTAGAAACATTTTTTGGCTTGTTTGGGATCAAGGCATCTATGTTACTTGGAAATGCTAAGACAGCACTGGCGGTTGTTGCAGCAGTGGCCATTTGGAAAATGTTAGGGTATTATGTAGTTATTTATTCTTCAGGGTTACTTGGGATTTCAGAGTCATTTTATGAAGCTGCAAAAGTAGACGGTGCAGGAACGGTGACAAGATTTTTTCGGATAACATTGCCAATGTTGAAACCGACGATTATATTAGCAGTGTTCTTATCAATTACCTCATCATTGCAGTGCTTTGATTTGATTTACACGATGACGGGGGGCGGACCGAATAATGCATCTACAACATTGGTGATTTATGCATATTCCTTGTGCTTTGCAGGTTCCAGCTCCGCGGGATATGCAATGGCAGTTTCCAATATATTATTTGTTGTAATTCTGGTTATAGCAATGTTGCAGCGTGGAATGATGAAGCGTGAAGCATCAGAGATATAGAAAGGGGGAAATATAGGATGAAAAAAGTAATTAATAAGATCTTCATATATATATTTATGTTGATTATTATATTTATCAGTGTGATTCCATTTGTTTATATGGTAATGATGTCTTTTAAATCAACAACGAATGCTTATGATTTTGATTTTTCATTGGAAAAGCTGACACTGATGCAGTATCAGAAAATATTTTCCCTGGCTAATTTTCCCAATTACGTATTTAACAGCGTGTTTGTTGCAGTTGTCGGTGTAATTCTTACGGTAACAGTATGTTCACTGGCAGGGTATGCATTTGCAAAGATGGATTTTAAAGGAAATGATAAGTTGTTCATCTTTTTAATCATGACAATGGTCGTTCCGTCAGAGGTTATTATTATTCCGTTATTTTTGATTATTAAGAATCTGGGTTGGTTAAACACTTTTAAAGCGCTGATCTTGCCATTGCCGACAGCGTTTGGTGTATTTATTATGCGGCAGGCCATTCTGGATATTCCGGATGACCTGATCAATGCAGCTAAAATAGATGGCTGCGGACGTTTGCGTATTTTCTTTAAAGTGGTATTGCCGATGGTGAAATCATCTATTATAGCCCTGTCTATTTTTACATTTGTCGGAGCATGGAACAACTTTTTATGGCCGATGGTGTCTTGTTCAAAACAGGAAATGAAGACGTTGCCATTGGCACTTGGTATGATGAAGACATTGTATAATACAGATGTAGGTCTGACTATGGCATGTGCAGTTATCAATTTCCTGCCACCATTTATTTTCTATGTATTTATGCAGAGTAAATTCAAAGAAGGAATGACGTTGAGTGGAATCAAAGGATAGAGGGGAAAATAAAATATGAGTATTTTTGACCAGAAAGTAATTAAATATGAAATGAAACCACTGAGTTCTCTGGAAAAGGTATTCCCAGATGAGACTCCGGTATACCGTATGGAATGTCAGATGTTAAGTGGTCTGTGGGGAGAGACGGTATCGTTTCAGGTGGCATATACCGGTGATTTTGTAATGCGTGAGCGATTAGATGTGCGCGTAGTTTCTGAGCTTGCAGAGCATGTTCATGTGAGGACGGTGGAGATGGTTCCGGTCGGGCGTGCGACAAATGGAATCGTAGATGATAATTATCTGAAGACGACTTCTGGATTGTATCCGGATCTTCTTAAAGATTTAAAGGACGGAAAAGTGATTGTCTATTCACGCCAGTGGCGCAGCCTTTGGGTGGATGTGGATATTACAAATGAGATTCCGGCGGGAGAGTATGGGATAGAGCTTCAGCTTATCAAAGAAGGTGAAGTTGTATGTAGTGCAAAACAGAAAGTGACAGTTATCGGAACGGAACTTCCGAAACTGGATATTATGCACACAGAATGGATGCATGCAGATTGCCTGGCGGATTATTATCATGTAGAAGTGTTTTCAGAGGAACACTGGAAACTTCTGGAAAATTACTTCCAGGAATATGTAAAACGTGATTGTAATATGATGCTGACCCCGTTATTCACTTCGCCGCTTGATACTGCAATTGGACTTGAGAGAACGACTTGTCAGTTGATTGACGTAGAAGTAAAAGATGGAGAGTATGTATTTGGATTTGAGAAGCTGAAGCGCTGGATCGATCTCTGTAAGAAATGTGGAATCGAGTATTTTGAAATGTCACATTTGTTCTCGCAATGGGGAGCAAAATATGCACCGAAGGTTGTTGCAACTGTAAATGGAAAGAAAGAGAAGATTTTTGGCTGGCATACACCGGCGGTCGGGGAATATACAAAATTCCTTGAGAGTTTTCTTCCACAGTTGACAGCAAAGCTAAGAGAATGGGAAATTGCAGATGTGACTTATTTTCACATTTCAGATGAGCCAAGAGAAGAACATTTGGAGTCTTATAAGGCTGCAAAAGAATCCCTTGGAAATATGCTGGACGGATTTCACACATTTGATGCATTATCCAGTTATGAATTTTACCGTCACGGTCTAATTGACAAGCCGGTTCCGGGAAATAATGAAATTGAAGAGTTTCTTGCAAATGGTCTGACGGATATGTGGACTTATTACTGTACAGGACAGTTTTATGAAGTAAGTAACCGTTTTATGTCCATGCCGTCTGCGAGAAATCGTATTTACGGTGTGCAACTGTATAAATATAAAATTATTGGAGTATTACATTGGGGATATAATTTTTATAACAGCCAGTATTCCATTGAACACATTAATCCATATGAAGTGACAGATGCGGCCGGAGCATTTCCGTCAGGAGATCCATTCCTTGTATATCCAGGTGAAAATGGACAGCCGGAAGAGTCGCTTCGTATGATGGTACATGACGAAGCTATGACAGATCTGCGAGCACTGAAATTACTGGAATCTTTGACAAGTAGAGAGCATGTCATGGAGTTGATTGAAGGAAATCTTCCGGAGCCATTGACATTCAAGCGTTATCCAAAATCCGATATGTATCTGATTCAGTTAAGAGACAGGGTGAATCGTGAGATCAAGGAACTCACGGCTGAACGGAAATAAACCGGAAATAAACAGAGTGTCACTTGGTGAGAGATGGACGTGATTAGAGAGACAGATGTGATTAGAGAGACAGATGTGATTAGAGAGACAGATAAGACGCAGCTACCGAAACAAGCAAGTTGAAGCTGTCGAAATAATCAAGTTGAAGCTGCCAAAATGGGAATATAAATTGTTTATAGAGAACATTTATATGAATAAAAAAGCAACAATTTGTTGCAAAATATCAAAAAATTCCGAAAACATGATATAATAAATCACCAACGTAAAGGGTGATTGAATCACAATCACAAACGGTAATTCAACCGAGAAAAAAGAGAGAAGTTGTTCATTCAAAATCTTCTCTCTTTTTTATGGCATTTATTAACGCGCAGGATTACAACGCGCAGCATTATGTAGTATACATCTTGACAAAGTGCATGGGATAGATTAAAATTATGAGCAAATTGAAATACTTTTTGGCGATGAATGGAATTAGTACATGTAAGCTGGCTCAGAGAGGACATTATATGGTGCGAGGTGTCTGCTATGAACTGCATGGAACCGGTCCTGGAGCCTCTGCATGAAAATGCAGCGTCTGACCAGCGTTAATGGAGAATGGAGAGAACTGTGCTGTCTGATATTTGCAACATAGCTACAGTTAATTTAGGGTGGTACCGCCGGAGCTTTCGGTCCCTGATATGGGGAGATGAAGAGTCGGCGGTTTTTTATATAATAGATAATTACATTTTTATTAAATTATATGAAAAGTTCCCGGCAGAAAAAGTAACTCCTCGGAAATAAAACATTTCCTGTAAAGATACATTTTTGAAATGGAAATGAACAGAATTTTACAGAAATAAAAGAACAAGAAAAAGGAGAATTGTGATGGCAAAGGATAAGAAATTAGTAAAAAATATCACATCACGTGATGAAGATTTCGCACAGTGGTATACAGACGTTGTGCGAGAAGCACAGTTATGTGATTATTCAAGCGTAAAAGGATGCTTGAACTACCTTCCAAATGGATTTGCAATCTGGGAGCTTATAAAAGCTGACCTTGACAGAAGATTTAAAGAGACAGGTGTAGAAAATGTATATCTTCCATGCCTGATTCCAGAAGCACTTCTTGAGAAAGAAGCAGATCATATCGAAGGATTTGCACCAGAAGTAGCATGGGTAACACACGGTGGAATGGAGAGACTCCAGGAGAGATTTTGCGTAAGACCTACATCTGAGACATTGTTCTGTGACTTATGGGCAAGAACAGTACAGTCTTACAGAGATTTACCAAAAGTATGGAACCAGTGGTGCTCCGTACTTCGCTGGGAGAAGACAACGAGACCGTTCCTTCGTTCCAGAGAATTCTTATGGCAGGAAGGCCACACGATTCATGCAACATATGAAGAGGCTGAACAAAGAACAATCCAGATGTGGCAGATTTACAAAGACTTCTATAAAGAGACAATGGCTGTACCATTTGTAGCAGGTAGAAAAGCAGAGCATGAGAAATTTGCAGGAGCTCAGGATACTTATACAGTAGAAGCACTGATGCACGACGGAAAAGCACTGCAGTCCGCAACAAGCCATTTCTTTGGAAGCGGATTTCCGGAGGCATTTGGAATTCAGTATATCGACAAAGACAATCAGCTTAAGAATGTTTACGAGACATCATGGGGATTGTCCACAAGAAGTATCGGAGCGCTTATCATGGTTCACGGTGACGATGACGGACTTGTTATCCCACCGCACCTTGCACCAGTTGAGTGTCGCGTAATTCCAATTGCTCAGCACAAAGAAGGAGTACTGGAAAAAGCAAATGAATTGCTTGATGAGCTGAAAAAAGCCGGATACAGAGTGAAGATTGATGATTCAGAGAAGAGTCCGGGATGGAAATTCTCAGAGCAGGAGATTCTCGGAATCCCAACACGTATTGAAATCGGACCAAAAGACATTGAAAATAATCAGGTTGTAGTAGTACGTCGAGATACCCGCGAGAAGATTGTTGTGTCCTTAGATGAAATAACAACAAAACTTCGTGAGATTCTTGAAACAATCCAGCAGGATATGTACAATAAGGCAGAAGAGTTCCTGAAAGCACACATCGATACAGCAGTAACGATGGACGAGATGAAAGAAAAATTCGCAGCAAACCGCGGATTCGTAAAAGCATGTTGGTGTGGAGATCCAGTATGTGAAGGCGAAGTGAAATATGAGACAGGCGGAGCTGCTACAAGATGTTTGATCGAAGATGAACCGATGATCTCTGATAAATGTATTTATTGCGGAAAACCAGCAAAACATATGGCATATTGGGGAAAATCTTACTAGAAAGAAACACAATTCAATTGGGGACGGAGTTTTTTTAAAAACAATGTCATTAAGTTAAGGATTTTAGTAGTGTGAAAAGTAGTTTTTTACT
>NZ_JAJCNB010000024.1:0-38352 GCF_020560825.1 Dorea sp. 210702-DFI.3.17 | reverse complement strand
ACCTCCTGAAACAGCAATTACTGTTATAGCTACTATCAGCCCAAAAATCTTACAAATGTAAGATTTTTGGGTGTTTTGCTTTTTCCGTTTTCTTTTCATAGATACCCCTTTCTTCTAATTATTTTATTTTTCAAAATCTTACACCTGTAATATTTAAAAGTCAAGTAAAATATTATGTTTTAAAAGAATACTTACTTACATAATTTTTTGACTTTTATATTAAATCAAATCTTCACCATTAACAAATCCATACGATTTTAATAATTCTTTATCTTCTGAATTCATTTTGGGCACTCCCCATACTAGTAAATATTTAGCACGTGTACTCGCTACATACCCTATTCTCTTTGGTCTCCTTTTTTCCTGCACTAAAAAAACGCCACAAATTGTGACGTTTTTTAGTACCCTTTATATTTCAGTGAGATTTCTTGATTCTAAAACTCACTTTTTCCATATTTTACAGTTACCACTGCAACAACTTTTTCATTTTCAAACACTTCATAAATGATAATATAATTTTCTACAATCAACTGCCTATATCCTTTAAAAGCATAAAATCCATATTTTCTTTCTGCCCCTCGATATGGCTGTTCTTCCAAACTTAAAATTGCTTTTTCAAGTTTTTCTGCCAGTGCAATTGCATCATCAGCATAATTACTAACAAGATTTGCCTGCTCGTATATCTTATCAATATCTCTATATGCCTGTGGAAACATTTTTACGGTATATTTATCCAAAGTGTTTTCTCCTGAGTTCTCCCAATGCCTCACGTGCATCTAATAATTCTGCACCTTCTGCGACTTCCCGTTCTGCTTCAAAAATTGCCTTATCAATCTGATTTGTGCTGAGTAATTCTTCATAAGTTTCCATACTCATAACTACTAAATCTCCATAACCATTTTTTGTAATAAATACTGGTTGCTGTTGTTTGTGACATATTTCAGATATTTCATTTGTATTTCTTAAATCTGTAATTGGTCTTATTACCGGCATTGTAACTCCTCCTTTCTTTGTACATTATTATAACAGAATATTGTACGTTTATCAATTTGCAAACCCATTTTTTCAACATCTGAAAATAATATTATTTTACATTCTTCCCCTGTTGACACTATCCTCTCCCGGTTTTGCGGTCATCAGTTCATACAATCTTATATTGGTTGGGAATCTATTGACGAACGGTACAAGCGAACTTCCGTATTTCACCAGACCACAACCGGCATCTGCATTTGTGATATATCCCATCTGTTCCGTGGAGATATTTAGAAGTGTTTCTCTGCTGTTCCAAATCATACGGAATGACAGCAGAAAAGTTATTGTTTGCATTTTGCCGTCTCTGCCAGTTTGTGATATTTGTCTCCACACCAAGCAGACGTTTTTCCTGCACCATGCTGTTGGAACTGGTTGACTTATCTACTTTGCTTGCCACCGCATAGTTGATATCTGTAAATTTATAAGTACGTGCAAATTTATTTCTCCCGATTTTAAATATCCCGTCAGACCAGATGGTCTCGATGGGAATTACCTGTTGTACACTTCTTGGAATTACAAATCCAAACACCACATAAGGGGGCAGCTCCCAGTACACAAATCCAACTCCCTGTTTCCATGCTCATGTATGGGTGAAGCAAAAAACAAAGCCCAACGGCAATCCCGCCGGCTAATACTGAAAAGATAAACTGTCTCAGGGACAATCCGAAAAAGATTGCTTCTGTGTAATCCCTGATTTCCTTGTTAATTTTTACTTTACACTTGGTCATATGGTTTCCTCCTTCCTTGAAAAATTTAATAGCCAATCCTTTTTACTGGACTGGCTATGTATAAAAATGAGCAAAAAAAGTCGACTGACTCATATTGAACCAATCGGCTACACTCTATCTGTTATTTTGTTTTCTTACATTATTTATCTAAAAAGTTCTGACTCATTCTCAATCAAATCTTCTACCAAATATTCCTTTCCCTGCGTATGAAGAACATCATAGCATTTAATGATATAATTATCCAAAAAAGCAGGCAATGAAAAGTCACAAAACCTCTTCATCGTTAATTTCCGTTAATTCAAGAATCCACATGACTTCTTTTGCTCCCTATGTTATACTTGCATCTGGTGATTTCATTTTAAGAGAGGATTTTTACAAATGATACGAAAATTATACACATTTTTCCAGAAAGAGACTGTTTTATCTATCTCCGTGATTCTGGCTGTTTTTTCGATGTTCTGGATAAAACCGGACCACACTTATATTTCTTATATTGATTTTCGGACCCTCGGTCTTTTATTTTGTCTGATGACAATTGTAGCAGGGCTGAAAGAGATTGGCGTTTTTGATTTTCTGGCAGAAAAAATGTTGTCAAAAGCCCACGGAACAAAAGCAATTGTAACACTGCTCGTACTGTTGTGTTTTTTCTTTTCTATGGTAATTACAAATGATGTTGCTCTGATTACATTTGTGCCTTTAGCACTCATCATGTTGCATAAATTGCCGGAAGAACTGACCGAATACTGGCTTATAAAAGTAGTTGTCATGCAGACGATTGCTGCAAATCTCGGAAGTATGCTGACTCCTATCGGAAATCCACAGAACCTTTATCTTTATGCCCAGGCTGATATGTCTGCTTTCGCATTAATACGATTAATGCTTCCTTATTCTGTCGTTTCCTTGATATTGTTACTGTTCTGGATTAGGTTTGCCGCATCCAAAGCTCCAAAAATGAGCAAAAGGAACGATATATCCCTGTCATTTTCTAATACTTCCGAACATCATAGGGAAAATATTCTGAAAAGTACTGCAACCCGAAAAACAGAATATCTCATTGCATACTTGTCACTTTTTGCAGCCTGTCTCCTGACCGTTGCACATATTCTCGACTTTCGGATTCCGCTCCTTTTGGTTGTTCTTTATGTCATAATTCGCAACCACACTTTGCTTGGGAAAGTCGATTACTCTCTTCTGGCAACCTTTACTGCATTATTTATTTTTATTGGAAACCTTGGACGTATTTCTCAGTTCAGCCATTTCCTCAGCAGTATTATGACCGGACGTGAGACAATCACTGCAATTCTGGCAAGCCAGGTCATGAGCAATGTGCCAGCTGCGATTCTGCTGTCTGGTTTTGCGAATAACTACACATCCTTGATCATCGGCACCAATATCGGCGGGCTTGGAACACTGATTGCCTCTATGGCAAGCCTCATTAGCTTTAAATACATTGCAAAAGAGAATCCTCACCTGCGTGGAAAATATTTTACTTTATTTACAGTTGCAAATATTCTATTCCTGGCAATTTTACTTTTGCTAATCAAATGCCTTACAGCATTTTAAGCCAGCCATTTTGGATCTTATACTTTTTATTTCGCCGCCTTTGTCGAGCAGCTACCATAATTTTTCACTTTATTTTTCTTTATATTTCTCTGTCAGTTCTGCTACTTTTTTGCTGTAAGCATCGCCCTGTTTCTGCTGTTTGAGCTGGCTCTTGATCTGTTCTTTCACCTCGTCAAAGCTGGATTCTGCTGCATCTTTTTTCTCCTCAACTTTAATCAGGTGATATCCGAACTGAGTTTTCACAGGTCCGACTACATGCCCGATCTCTGCTGCAAATGCTGCATCCTCAAATTCCTTGACCATCTGTCCTTTGCCGAATTCTCCAAGGTCTCCGCCTCTCTGTCCGGAAGGGCATGTAGAAAATTCTTTTGCTGCGTCTTCGAATACTTTCTCACCGCTTACAATAGATTCCAGAATCTGATTACATTTTTCCTCGGAATCTGTAAGGATATGCTTTGCGTGAACAGTCGCCCCTTTTTTAAACTGAGACTTATTTGCTTCATAATAATCTTTGACTTCCTCGTCAGTCACTTTCACACTATCAAATAACTGCTTCATAGCAAGGCGTGCAAGAATATCTTTTCTTGCATTCTCCATTACACTCTTATATTCTTCTGTCTCATCTAACTTCAGTTCTTCTCCATATTTTGCAAATGAATAAAGTGCTTCCAACTGCTCCTGACACTGTGCACGGAACTGCGGATTAGAAGCATACATCTGCTGCTCTCTCGGAAGACTCTTTATAAATGCATCTACCTCTTTATCTGTAATTTCATGTCCGCCTACAACGGCTAATACTTTCTGCTCCATAATCTTATATTCTCCTTTTATCATGTCGAGGGTCTTATTCATAATCTGTCCGCCGCCCCTGACATTTCATTCATATACGTAAAGCGGACAACTCCTGTATATTATACTACATACCCGTACTTGAATACCAGTCTAATTTTCCACCACTGTTCCTCACGCCACAGCTCCTCTTTGCACCAGCCAGGACATCCATAGAAGCACTGCCACGCCTAACAGTGCACAGAACAATAAGGAAAATCAAATACATAGTACTGTGAAATCAAAGTAAATATTTCTATCAACAGAACCTTTTATGACAGCATCTCTTTCACACAAATACTCCGATAATCACTCGGTGATATTTTATATCTTTCTTTAAATACTCGGTTAAATGTTCTCTGACTTTCAAATCCACTATCCAGACAAATGTTTGTAATAGAATCACTCGTATTTTCCAAACGATGGCATGCATAGTTCAGCCTTGCATCGTTAAGATATTGATTAAAGTTTCTATGGAATGTTTTGGAAAAGAGTCTGGATAAAACATATTTGCTCACCCCCAGATCTTTTGCCATCTCTTCCAGAGAAAACTTCTTCTTAAAATTTGCTGATATATAGGAAACTGTCTGGTAAATAAGATCATTGCTCCCCACACTACTCTTTTCTACCAAATTTAATTTTCCTATGCAGCGTGCCAGCACAATTTGAAGATATGCCTGTGCAACAGTAATATCCGGCTGTTCTGTCTCTAAAATTGCATTTATACCCCTATATACCTCCGGTTCAACCTTTTCCGCTTTGATGATTGGGTATTCAGGAGCCATGGATTGCATGATATCTGCAAATTTGACTATCATAAATGGCGATGCAATCAGATAAGTCGCTTTATTTACACCGGGTATCAGTACCTGATAGTGATGAATAACATCTGGAAATACAAAGCCTATATCTCCTTTTTCCATATGGTATAGTTCCTGTCCGACACCAAGTTCTAATGCTCCACTTGTTACACAAACGATCTCCAGTGCATTATGAAGATGTGGTTCAATATGTTTTGACTTCCTATTTATTGCTATAATCTCCTCTTTTGTGTCAACATATTTTAACTGCATGAAATACTCCCCTTTGCAACATTTGTCTATATCTTCTTTCGATTTGGCAAGCAATTCTTTTACACCTATCTTATAATCAACTTGTAAATAAGGAAAGGAGGAATTGCAAATGAGCAACCTAAAAAAATATCTGAATAACCTTTTAGTATTCTACATTGAATATTTTGAACATCCTTACCATGTATAAATACTAAAAGGACTATTTTGTGAAAACTGAATATTTTCTTAAGGCCATTTCACAAAAATGAAGTGGTCCTTTTTTATTTTCAAAATACAGTTCAATCACTTTATATATAGAAAAAGCACTGTCTCATCGAGCAACGACCAGACAACGCTTTCTCCTGTCAATTCTAATTTATGTCTGATGCATCTGTTATTTCATCTGCAGCAATTCCTTTTTCTGCTTTCAGTTTTTTATTTGCATCTTCTACATTCATTCTTGAAAGTACAAACATAATCAATACATCAAAGATTAACGGAAGCCAAAGATACATAAACTGCATCATATCAAGTGCAGACTGTGGCTGAGTTGCATTTGTTCCGACATATCCACTGAACTCAAGCATCCATCCAACAACAGCGGTTCCAATACCTCCACCGATTTTTACGCCAAGAGAAGTACAAGAGTACAGCGTTCCGTCAATTCTCTTTCCCTGTGTAAGATAAGTGTATTCAGAGCAGGATGCGATAACTGCATTCATATCTCCCTGCCATGGTCCCTGACCTAAGGCTGCAAGAGCTGTAAATGCCATCATCAGCGGAACACTGCCCATATATCCTGCAACAACAACAAGTGCTCTACCGATGACTGCTAAGACATAACCTCTTAAGTTCAGTTTATACATACCTTTCCACTTACCAACTAATGTCGGTGTGAAAATCAGGGCAATAATCAGCGGAATATTTACTGCCCATGCAAATTGTCCAAACAAATTCTTATTTTTCAGTACCCATGTCATGTAATAAATGCCAGCTCCAATCATGGCACCATATAACTGCTGTAAAATATATGTTCCACAAATCATCATGTAATATTTGTTTTTAACAAGAAGCTTGAATGCCTGTACCATTCCGTACTTTTCATTATCATCCTTTACTTCTCCTTCGTTAAGTTCTTCCTCAGGAAGTTCCTTAACAGAAAGTGCTGAAATCGTATTTACGACCAGACCAATGATTGCATAGATAATAGCAACCGTTCTCCATGCCGCAGCATCTCCACCACATTTATCTACAAATCCAACTGTAATCGCCTGAATCAGAAGACTTGTTGAAAACGCAAAAATAAAACGGTAAGATCCCATCTGCACACGCTCTTTGCTGTTCTTTGTAATCAGTGACGTAAGTGCTGAGTAAGCAATATTGTTTGCTGTATAAAACACACCATTTAACAGTGTATAAGAGATAAAGAACCATGCGTATTTAGCCGTTGTTCCAAAGCTGACTGGTACTGCAAAGCAGCAGACCAGCGTAATAGCACAACCAATGTATCCGTATAGCATCCATGGCTTCGCTCTTCCCATTTTACTGTGTGTTTTGTCAATCATTGATCCAAAAAATATATCCGTAAAACCATCAAATAGTTTTGATACGGCAATCAGGGTACCTACGACACCTGCAGCAAGTCCTACTGAGTCCGTCAAATAGACCATCATAAAAGATGTCAGGAACGCATAGACTACATTACCTGCAATATCGCCTGATCCATATCCAATTTTGTTATACCATTTCAAATACTTTTTTTCTTCCATCGAATTTCTTTGCTCCTCATCTTCATCGCACTTAGAATTTCAAGATGTCTAACAGAGTATGATGTCTAATTCTAGTTTTTTCTCTGTTTTTGTCTGATTGCTCTGTATATCCGGACTTTACATAACAATCAGACTCTCTTTCCTTGTTTACGGGTTACATGAAACTTTATTATCCCTTTATATACGGTATCAGTGTAAACTGGAACCGGAATAATACATCATCAAATCGGTACTGATCCAATACAACTGGACCACAACTGTTAGAACCAATGCCATTTAATGCGTAGTCAACACAAAATACTACACTATCTGATTCTGTCAGTTCATAATTATGCGTTTTCTCCTCAAGTTCTTCCTGCGTATAATAAGAAGCATTGAATGAGAAGGCATTTTCCGCAGAGACCACAATTCCATATCGGCTGTTGTTAAGCTCTACATATTCACAATCATAATGGCTTCCATTTTCCTGTGGGCGAATATAATCCTCATGCAAATCATCTACATTTGCCTGATACAAACCGTGGCTCGCAGCCTGATGTTTGTCACAATAACTTTCCTGTGGTCCCATTCCAAAGTATCGTGCAGCTGAAAGTTTTTTATCCAGGAACATCCTCACACCAAATCTCGGAAGATCCGGGAATTCATCATCTTTTGTTACTGCAATATCTGCATCAATCTTTCCAGCAGCTTCTATTTTCCATATGATCGTCACATCAAGAATCTTCTGTACTGTCTCTGCCACAACGGATGCATGGCTTGTAATTTTCACACCATGCTTTCCCTGCACGACCTCTGTCGTGTAAGCTCTTGTATAAGCTTTATCATAATGGGCTTTCTTCCATTCAGACTTGATGTACATATCGTTATCTGTTGGAGCTCTCCAAATATTTAATTCCATTGGATGGTTCAGGTATTCCCGCCCTGCGAATTTCATCTCTGTAAAGAGTGCAGTACGTTTGTCTATGGTATAAGCAAATTCACGCCCCTTGATATGGATCTGTGTATCATTTTCATTTACCTGTAACTCAGAGTCCACTGCTGTTTTTTGTAGCCATTTCTCAGCAAGTTTACATTTTGCACCGTCTTTGCTTACCTCAATTTCATCGAATCCAAGAATATGGTCTTCATCCAACAGTGGCAATTCCTTTTTCAGATGATAAATAAATTTTAAATAACATTTTCCACTCTCTGGCACATTGATTTTAAGGTTTATTTTTCCTTCACTATGTGGTGCTGCTGAAACTTCTGGAAGTTTACCTTTGCTGATTACAAGCCCGTCCTGCGTCAGTTCATAACTGATCTTCACATAATCTTTCAAGTCATCAAAATCCATGTAGTTATGAAGCACCAGTTCTCCGCTTTCTTTGTCATAGGAAATAACCCTTGCCGGGCGATAAACATTCTTGTATTCCAAAAGTCCTGTATGTACCGTTCTGTCCGGATATACTAATCCATCCATACAGAAGTTGCCATCATGAATTTCTTCGCCATGGTCGCCCCCATAAGCATATATAGTCTTTCCATTCTCAGCAGTTCCATGAGCAATCGCATGGTCACACCATTCCCAGACAAAGCCGCCGCACATTTTATCATTATCCTGAATCATCTGGAAGTAATCTTCAAAATCTCCAGGTCCGTTTCCCATACTGTGACAGTACTCTACCAAAAGGAAGGGTTTGCTTCCATCTTTATCCAGATATTCCTGAATTTCGGAAAGCGCCGGATACATCCGGCTGTACACATCCAGATTGCTATAATCATATGTTTCATCATAATTACGGTATCTTGCACTCTCATATTGTGTGATGCGGTCTGGATCAAAATTCTTTGTCCATTCCAGTGCTTTTTCAAAGTTGCAGCCATAAGCACTCTCATTTCCCATTGACCACATAACAATACAGAAACGGTTTTTGTCACGTTCCACCATGAGTTTTACGCGATCAACGATTGCCTCTTCCCATGCCGGATCATCTGCAATCATCTCATTCCATCGTTTGAACCGATTGTAATCGGTGTCTTCTTTTCTGTAGATCATAAACGGACCATGAGCTTCAATATCTGCTTCATCTATCACCATGAATCCATACTTGTCACACATTTCATAGAAAAATGGTGCGTTCGGATAGTGGCTGGAACGGATCGCATTAAAATTATGCTGCTTCATTAACGTAAGATCAGTTGTAAGCTGTTCCAGACTGATTGTAAATCCAGTAACCGGATCGGAATCATGTCGATTGACACCACGGAATTTAATCTTCTGTCCATTTAAGTAAATGACCTGGTCTTTAATCTCTATCTTTCTTAATGCAATGTGATCTACAATTACTTCATTCTCTGTTTCAAGAATTAGTTTATATAGATATGGATTTTCTGTATTCCAAAGTTCCGGACTTACGATTTCTAATACAGCTGTTCCTTCTTCAGCAATACTTCCTAGTGCTACAACTGCTCCGTTTCTATCTTCAATCGAAATTTTTACATTTAAGGGAGAGTAGAATTTCATTTCAATTTCTACTTTCGCAAGCATATCCTCAATTCTTGTTTTAATATGATAATCACTGATTGCCTGTTTTGGGCGTTTCAAAATGTACACATCCCGGAAAATACCACTCATACGGAATTTGTCCTGATCTTCCAAATAGGAACCATCACACCATTTCATTACCAACACTGCCACCGTATTCGTTCCATCCTGAAGTACATCGGTAACATCAAACTCACTGGTCATATGTGAAACCTGGCTGTATCCTATGTAAGAGCCATTGATCCATACATAAAAGCAACTGTCCACTCCTTCAAAGTTCAAAAAAGCTTTTGATGCTTTCTCATCTCTGCTGTACTCAAAATTATGTACATAAGCTCCACACGGAATATCCTGTGGCACATATGGTGGATCAAACGGAAACGGATACCGGATGTTTGTATACTGGTGTGTATCATATCCTGCCATCTGCCATACACTTGGAACCTGAATCTCATCAAAATTTTCTGTATCATAATTCTTCTCAAAGAAAGAATCCTGAATGTCATAGATGCTGTTAAAATACTGGAATTTCCAAGTTCCATTCAATAACTGCATACGATCTGATTCTTCTCTGTGTTCCACCAAGTTATCCATTCTTTTGGATGCCGGAATATAATAGGATCTGGCTGGCATTGTGTTTTCGTGCAGTACGCTTAGATTTTCATAATAACGTGGTACGATCATAAATAGCTCTCCTCCAATACATATACTTTTTTGTTCTTTGTTTCCCTAAAGCAATCCTGATTTGTCCTGTGGTATCTTTTTCCGTCAAGGAATGAAACTGAGTTCACCACAAAATGATTGTGCAGATGATTTGCCTTATCCAAATGGGTTGCAATCAATACCTGATACTGACTGCCCCACAATTCTTCTGCCAGCTTCTTTCCGATCTCATGTGCCATTTCCGGATTACATTCTCCCGGTGCAAAAGACTGGTATCCATGAAATGCAACAATTCCGTCCTCTTTTCCAAAACGCTTTTTGACTGCGATCATTTCTTCTCTGGCGGTTGTCGGTGCACAATTAACTCCAGATACATACTGTTCCATCAGTTCTTCCGATTCTCCGACAAGTTTCCTTTCCATAGATTCAGATTGTCCCCGTCTGGTCTTTTCAGTATTCACCGCATAGGTAATTACATCCTCTAATCCCTGTGTGGATTGTGATTGATTCTCAGATATCTGCCCTTCATTGTTCTCTTTCGTCTTGTCCGGGTTCTCCGCATACTTAATTACTTTTCCTATCCAACCTTTGATACTCCAGATTGATGTCACTGCCATGATTCGTTTTTCTCCGGAAGTATTACTGCTTCTGTAATCTTACGGACTGCTTCATTGAACTTCCGCACTTCCTGATCGTATCGCTGCACATCTACCACATTTAACACATGTGCTTTCTGTGCAATCTGATTTAAGTTATTTCCAATTTTGTGAAGCTCTCGCATCATAGAATAATAATCTGGCGGCGGTGCATCTTTTGGAACAACACCGGAGATTAACTGTCTCAGGTACGCTTCTCGGTTCAGTCCGCTTTTCTTTACTTTCTTATCCAATGCTTCGGCTTCCTTTTTGTTCAACCGAAAAAGAATTGCTACATTACGTTTTCTCAACGCTCCATCTCCTTTGCTTTCTGTATAGAATCTGGTTCCTGGCGAATCTGGTGTTTTTCTTTATCGTAGCTGTAAACTCTGTCTGAGAGAACCTCCTCACGCTTAACCTCTGCCCAGTTTACTGCCCGCACCATTTCGCCCAATCTTCTTGGTTCAACTTCACCATTATCCGGTACAATCAAAACTTCATGGACTGATGACGGAAGAACATAAAACCCTTCTGGAAAAAGCTGCTCTAGTTTATTCAAAACCTCTGGTTGAGTAATCATAGATGCTCCATACTGCTTTTCCATATTTGTAAGTGCATACAGCATATCATGTGAACGAAGTCCAAATTCAACACTTTCATTTAAAAGGTTTGTTGAGTGTCCTTCTTCATTAAAAATACTCAACATCATTTCGTCCATTGACTGGAGAATCGGGGTATTTACAGGCTGTGTATTTGATCTTGCCTGTTGAAATATTTTTTTCGCATCAATATTCCAAATGCTGAGATGTTGATTTCTTACCTCCAAGGTTGCTTTTCCTTCTCCTGAATCTACTGGAAAATCCACATAGCAGATAGCAGATAAATCTTCAATATTTTCATGAGGCATTTCCTGCAGCATCTTTCGATTTGCCTGTGTGTTCACAAGTTTAATTGCCAGATGCTCTTTTAACGAATCATAGTTTGTCAGATCAATCCCGCTATTCATAAATGGAGCCCGGCTCGATTTCTCTATATAACTTGCAATCCTGTTCATTACACACTCAACAGGTTCCCCTTGTCGGATTTCATCAAAGAATTGTTCCATATAAATAATCGGACTTGCATTTCTTTCCGGAAGATTTACCTGTACTCCTATTAACTGAATTCCATTATTTTTATTTTTCTGCACGACCTGAAAATCTGCATCTTCATACTCTGGTGGAAGATAATTACGAATATCCTTTGCAACACCTTCCGCAAATACTTTCTCTGCTATCATTTCTTCTGTTCCCCTTTCTTTTTGCCCAATTTCTTTAAATACGCTTCGTAACGTTTTGCTTCTTTTTTCTTGTTTCTGATTGTCAAATCAACACTTACCATTTTCTTTCTCCTCCACTTACTTTCTATTCACCTGTAAAATGCACATTGCGATTACACCGACTACACTTCCGATAAATATTCCTGCAATAAATAAAATCATTTTCTTCATGTCTCCTGTTTCTCCATATTTTAACTATTGTGTAAGGGTTTCAGGGATTCTCCCTGACAAGCTGCTGTAGGACTGACAGACAGGAAACCTGTATGGCAATCCAAAGGCGTTGCTTGCTGGTATTGTGTATTCTTCTGCACCCGTCTCGTTGCTCCAGGTACCAAAGAATTTACCTTCCGAAAAACAAATACTTTCCTGGCTGTAATTCCAACATTGGATTTGTACAACAACCACATTTTGTACAAGCAAATCCACATTCTTTGCACTCCTGCCCGCAATCATGTCCGAAGTCTTTTTCCTCTTTTAGTTCACATCGCCCACAAGTTTTACACAAATATTCACACTCTGTACAGCGTACATTTTCATCAGTTGCCATACATTCTTCACTCGCCGGACAATACTTTTGACAGCTTTCACACTGCTCCGTACAGCTTTCTTCTGATACCTTTTCAGCAATAATTCCAATCAAGCCGTCCTGTTCTTTTTCTTCTTTCACCTGTGTTTCCAGAAAAATCTTCAACAGATTTTCGCTGTCCACATTATCTTCCATCGTTAAAATCAACTCTTTTTTCTGAACCAATGACAGCTCATACTTCACTATTTTCATGTAATTCCGTCTCCTTTCTTCCTGCTCAGCGTTCCCATGGACGGTTGCTTTTCTGATTTTTTGACTTCTCCCGCCTTGTTAATCCAAGATTTAATCTCAGGCACAACATATCATTACAGTCCTTGCCTTTCGTTGGTGGTTGGTCTTTTACACGATATTTTTTGGGTACAACTGTTTGGATTGCTTTTGTTGCAAGTCTTCCGGTACGGTCATTATCCAAATGTAATACAATCTCTTTTACATCCGAATGTTCCTTCAAAAATCGTGTCAATGCCGCTGGGACTTTGCTTCTTTCTATCTCTTTTGCAGGTTGATACACACCCGCCAACGACAATAAATGCTCCGTCCGCCACTCTTTCCCGTCCAATTTCTGCATCGTTGCATAAGATAACAGGTCAATAGCCGATTCAAATACATGCACTTTATCACTCATTTTCTCTGCCGGAATTAAAAAAGAATAATTCTTATCACTTCCATTTGCTTCTCCAATAAAATCTGTATTGATTCCACGAAGTGCTGCATATTGTGGTTTTCCCTGTTGATCCATACCAACAAAAACTGCATTATGATGATACGCACTCTCATAAATTTTTCCAGTTTCTATACAGAATCGAACAATATCATTGTCAATTCCCCGTCCAGTAAGATAACTGAACACATTTGTGTGATACCGATTTTCTTTTGGTAACAGCAGATGTTTTTCCACTGGAAGCTGCTCAGATACAGAAAGAGGCGGTTGAATATTTGCCTGTCCTGCAAGCAATTCAACCGCCTCCAAAAAGCTGTAATCTTTTACTTTAATCAGATAATCCAGTGCTGACCTGCCACCAATTCCTCTACTCCACCACATCCATTTACCATTAGATATCTTCAAACTGTCATGCGTTCTGGTGGTATAAGTGTTACCGGAAAAGTGAACCAACTCATAAGGTTCATAATTTTTCAGATACGTCAGCAAGTCTATTCTCTTTACTTCCTGCACAACCTGAGGTGGTATATATGGCATAAGCTCCTCTCCTTTCCTGCCCTGAATTGATATTTTCATATCCGGGCATAAAAATAACCGGGCAATTTCCCATTCAGGAAACCACCCGGTTATGTAACATTTTCATGCTAAGCAATCACTTTTTCGTCCAGAGCTTTGACTTCATCTATGGACAATTCTGCTATTTCAGCTATTTCTTCATATGATAATTTACCAGACTGCAACATACCTTTTGCAACTTTAATTGCTTTTGCATGTTCTGTTTCACGTGCAGTTTCATTTCTCATTTCTTCCATCGCTCTACACATAGTCGCAACTCCTTTCTCATCTTCTTTAAAATATCGAACTCGATCTGCCAGAATTTTATATTTCATATCCTTGGCATCGGTACAGGAAAAATCATGCATCAGCTTTCCTAATGCAGATTCGTCTTTAATTTGTGAGTTCACATATATAATATGCGATTCATCACCAAACAATTCGCCTGTTTCTTTTACCGTTCTGTCAATATGATAGATTGGTAATCCCACTTTCATTATATCATTTTCTGTAATAAAAATAACATAGGATTCACACAAATTTTCATATTTTTCACCAGGCTCTGTCACATTTGCATCGATAAGGCTGCTGTTGTATCTTGCTCTTTTCACTCCGGCACCCTTATCACTTCTCTGTATCTCGATATTATATACTCTGTTGTCTGCATCAACCGCCAGTATATCCAGTCTTACTGAACGTCCCTGAAGATTCTTAATATCCTGCTGTCCGTTCACTCGCAATACTTTCAAATCTGTACGGTTTAAAATAATCTGAAGCAAAAATTCCGTACACGCTTTATCCTCAAATACCTTTTGCATGAAATCATCGTCCAACAATCTCAGTCCTCGCAGACGCTGTAAATCTTCTTCATGCTTCCGGTCAAAATCTAATTCTTTTGTATTATTCTCTGCCATAGTATCACCTCTTTCTTTTTCCGTATCTTCCTTATTTCCCGTTTGTTTATAAGAGCTTAACATAATTTTATCCCCTTTACAAGTTCTTCCTATCTTCAATAATTCCAACAATTCCATGGCATGTTCCATACCTAACAGATACATTTGTAACCGTTGCCAACAGTTAATATCTTCTTCTACTGTACAAAATCTTTGTAATGCTTTTGTTTCTTCATAACTCAGATTCAGTGCATTTGTAACTCCATTGGTATCAGTGATTGTATTAAGAAACCAGTATTTATCCAATAGCTCATGATCTTCTCTCATCAATTCAGTAAACTGTGGGGATTCTTCCAGAAGTTTTCTACATTTATCTTCAATAAAATCCACAAAACTTCCCATCAAAGGTGGCAAATGATAAATATCAAAATCACTGATTTTCATGCTTTATCACCCCAATCTTTTTCATATATTCATAGCAATGGATATGTCCATACAGATAATGATACAGACGTTCTTCATTTTCCATACGATCCTTAACCAGAAAATACTCCAAAAGCGCTTTATGCTCCTGTTCTGATATGGATACCTTTCCTTCATCGTCTATGACTTTTTCTATAATCGGATAATGTTCTAACAACTCTTTTCTTCTTATCTGCATTTTCCGATATTCTTGATTCTCAGATAGTTCCTGGATTGTCTCACTGTCTATTGTTTCCAGTAATATCTTTAGCCATGACGGTAAAATGATTTCTTCGTTTGCAAATAATGATTTCATGCTCTCCTTCCT
The DNA here is from genome assembly GCF_020560825.1 of Dorea sp. 210702-DFI.3.17. NCBI lineage: Bacteria > Bacillati > Bacillota > Clostridia > Lachnospirales > Lachnospiraceae > Dorea > Dorea sp. 210702-DFI.3.17. Next base: position 22,755 of record NZ_JAJCNB010000024.1, on the reverse strand, counting down.
CCTGTTGTTTTTGCTAACTATAGCAAGTTTCTCAGGAGAAAACGACTGTGCGATTTTCACATTCAATCTGCCAGAAACTCTCTGGCAGACTGAATCCTTTCTACCGCTCACGCTCTTTTTTCTTTTGTTCCGGCTCTATCTCCACTCCTTCTCCATCGTCCAACAACACCTGGTCCTTCTTATCCATATCCAGAAGTACATTTAATTCTCCAAGCCTTGCTACTTTTTCTGCCAGTTCTGCTTCCTGTGGAAACTCTTTCTGTGCTTCCTCTTTGGCATTCTCCAACTGCACCTTGAGGTTTTCCAACTTATCCTGACACCGTAACATTTTGTCTGGAATCTCCTGAATCTTATTATCCAGACGTGTGATATTACCATGAATATCTGTTCCAAGCGGTACATGGTACACTTGTTTTCCATACATGGAGATTACAAACACCTTCTGAAAAGAATCATAAGACAACTTCATTGGAAAACCACGATACCTTCCAATCAGCACTGCATCTGCCGATTTCATTGCTTTACACGCTTCTATGATTGCCTGACCTGCTTCTTTCTTTTCTGTATATACCACATCATGGATCTGCATTTCTGGAAATGTCTCTCGGTCTGGCGGCGTATTTTCCTTTGCCAGCGCAATATCTGATTCATAATCCGCAATCCGTTGTTCACACTGCCTGATCTCATTTGGGAAATATCGCACTGCTTTATCTTCCATTTCATACTTCTGACTAAGAAAGCTCTGCTTCAATAGTTGAAGCTTTGATACCTGAATATCCAGATCCATCTTCTCTTTTATATACGGATTTCCAACAGCTAAGGCTTTGATTTCTGCATACGACAGTGCCGCTTCATCAATATCCTCTACTGACCTTGCAGGACTTTTACTGGTCATGATTTGAGAAATGAATTTTTGCTTATTCTCTATAATCTGATACAAATACGCATCGAATGTTCCTTCTGTAACATATCGGACAACATCTACCTTCGGATTTTTGTTTCCCTGCCGGACGGTTCGTCCTGCTCTTTGTTCCAGATCAGTCGGTCATTTTTTGCGGACAGTTCATACATGCTATCCTTTTCTGTTCTCTGCTCCTGCGTTTGCTCTCGTTTGATTTCTCCCTCCGTATCTTCTTGGCACAAGCAGGACAATACCTTGATGCACCAGAGCCCGGGACATATTCAACGCCGCACACCGTACAATTTTTAGCGGGCATTGCTGCCCACCGTTTTGTAGGTATGATATGTAATTCATCGACAAAGCCGATGAATTTATAGTAAATCTTGATTTCCTGCTTCACTGTTCCGTCTGCCATCTTCTCACGCTCCGAAACAAGTATCTTGTCTATGAGTGCGTTTATAACTGTTGCATCCAGTTCTTTTAAGCCTTGATAATTTCGGATAAGGGCGAGGAAGTCACGGATTCCCCGTGATTTCTCGTAGCTTTCATTAAGAGTTTCCGTCACCTCTTTCAGCCTTGCTTCAATTTCAAGCTGCTCTTTCTGGTATTTCCCCGACATCATCTCAAAATTCCGCTCGGTAATACGCTCCATGACCTTATCCTCGTAGAGAGAGGAAAACAGCCTGTCCAGTTCCGCAAGGCGTTTGTTCAGCTTCTTACGTTCTTTCTCTAATGCTTTCGCCCTGCTCTGGTCTGTTTCCGTGAGCCGCTTTTCTATGGCCCTGACCGCCTTTTCATCATTCACTGCCATATCCGCAAAACAGTTGATGTCGGCAAGAACGGCATTGAATAAATCCCTTGCTTCTATATTGTGGGCACTACACTCGCTTCTTCCGTTTCTTGCATAATTATTACATGAATACTGTACACAGTCGATAATCTCTGGGCGTTTCCTCCTGTGTACGTTCATTGCCCGCAGAGCACATCCGCAGTCCACACACTTGATAACGCCTGCAAAAATATTTACAAATCCTCCCTTGTTCTGTGGAAGCCTACGACTTGTAATAAGCTGTTGGACAATATCAAATTCCTCCTGCGTGACTATTCCCTCATGGGTATTGGGTATCACTTCCCATTCTTCGGGCAGCTTAGAGGGGCGTTTCTTGCTTTTCATATTGGCGGCAATCCGTTTGTAGCCTACAAGATTTCCCGCATATATCGGGCTTCTTAAAATGCTCCTCACGCTGTTCCCACTCCAAATATAGCGTTTGTCCTCGTTCCCCTCAAAATGACGTTCAAAGCCTGTTTCGCCACGCTCCGCCGCATAAGCGGCAGGGCGTAGGATATGCTGTTTATTAAGATGTCTGCAAATTTTGGCAACTCCATTCCCTTTTAATGCAAGGTCGAATATCTCTTTTACAACATGTGCCACTTTATCATCTATCAGCAGATGGTTGTGGTCGGCAGGGTCTTTGATATAGCCATAAGGGGCGGTAGTTCCCATGAATTTCCCCTGTTGAAACCTCGCCCGATATGCCGATTTTATCTTAACAGATATGTCAGCGGCATACATTTCGTTTAAAATGTTGCGGAAAGGCGTGATGTCCATAGCAGATTTATTCAAGGTATCTACGCCGTCATTGACCGCTATATACCTCACGTTATGCTCTGGGAAGAAAACTTCCAGATATAACCCACAATCAAGATAGTTTCTCCCCAGACGGGATAAATCTTTCGTAATCACGCAGTTTATCAGACCGCTTTCAATGTCTTTTATCATATTCTGGAAACTTGGTCTTTGGAAATTTGTACCAGAATAACCATCGTCCACATACGTTTTTGCTATGTGCCATCCCTGCTTTTTCACATAATCCGTGAGGATGGATTTCTGTGTCGCAATGCTCGCACTCTCGTTATCCGTACCATCGTCTTTAGATAAGCGGCAATAAATGCCGACTAAATAGATTTTCTTTTCTTCTTTGATTCCTGCCATACTGTAAAACCTCCGTATCTGTCCTATCTGTTTTCATGTCCCATTGCGTACATTCTAAGCGGACAGCCCCTCATTGTCGAAGGTGTCGCCCTCGGCAATCTTCTTCCGAATATCCTCGGAGATAATCGGGACAAACGCTTCTGTAACGGTCTGTGTGCCGACATATTCACGGCTGATTATCATCTGCACTGGTGCTTTTGGCACGATACGCTTTCTCTTTTTATCTGCTTTCTTATCCTCGCCCATACTTAAATCTTCCTTTCCAGACAGGGCAGGGAAGAGTTTGGAAATGTCCCCGCCCTGCCAATCAGATACCATTAATCCTCGCTGTTTAATTCTTTCTGTAATGCTTTAAGGAGTGCCGCCGCTTCATCAGCGTTCAGCGTGATTCCCTTGCCGCACTTTTCACGGTTCGGGGAAAAGCTGCGGATGTCATACTTCGGCTCTTTCCCATTCCATGAAATGAGATTGATTTCCTTTGTGTAGCCACTGTCGCCCGTAGACAATACTGCGATTTCCTTTACGATTTCATACTGGATTTCTCTCATTCTCCATACCTCAACTCTCTGTATTTACTTCCCGAAAAAAGAAGATTAGCGGCTGTCACGGTTGCGTTTCCTCTGCAACTCACGCTCCAAAAGTTTGATGATGGTTTCCTCCATCTGCTTCGGCGTTGTGTTCTTCGGAAAGTATTTTTTCAGCTTGCTTGTGTTGATTTTCAAGGTTTCTTTCTGGTTGCCCTTTTCCTCCGTCATAATCGCAAATATCGTATCCATGTCAAGCCGCCCGCTCTGGCTTAACTGTTTCATCCGCTGTGCCTGTGAGAGTGAGGGCGTTGCTTCTTCGCTCTCCATCGTGGCAAAGAGGTTTTCCTGCTCGTCTTTCTTCAAGAAGGACAGTTCCACCGCAGGCGTGAGGGCGATTTTCCCCTCGTCCACCATCTGCAAAATCGGCGGTATCAGTTCCGTCAGGCGGATAAAACGCTGCACGGTCATCCTGCCCACGCCGAAGCCCTGTGCCACCTTGTCGTCCGTCCGCAACTTCGTCACAACTTGTGACGAGGTTAAGTCTGTGCGGAAACCCTGCCGCTTCATGGCTTCGGATTTCATCTTGTAAGCAAACGCCCGCTCCGATGGCAGGATATTCTCACGCTGCAAATTGCTGTCTACAAGGGTGATGATGGCTCGGTCACGGTCTAAGGGCAGGACAAACGCAGGCACGGTATTTATCCCTGCAAGTTCAGAAGCACGGACACGCCGCTGTCCTGCAATCACTTCATAACCGTCCCCGTCCTCTTTCGGGCGTGTGATTATCGGCGTGACAATGCCAAATTCCTTGATGCTTTCCGCTAACTCTGACAGTGTTTCATCTTCTGCCACATGAAACGGATTGTCGGGGAACGGGTACAAGTCTTTGGTCTTTAACACCTTAAAATCCTGTTTCTTCATTCACATATCTACCTTTCTTTCGCTCTGCTTCTATGATTTTTCTGCAATTCTTCCAACACTTCGGGCGGTATTTTGGACAGCAGCCGCCCCATCTGCTCGTTGGTTCTCTGCAATTCAAATATCTTCTGATTCGCTTTCTGCACCTTTAGTTCCTGCTCGTACTTTTCATCACGCATACGCCCCGCATAGTCTGATTCCTGCCCAATTCTCTCTTTCAAACTGTCGATATACGCCTGCTGTTTCCCGATTTCCTTAGAGAATTTCTCCACGTCTGGCAGCCATGCAGAGAGTAAATCTAACGCTTTATCCCTTTTCTTCCCTGCGTTAAAGGCGTTGATGTCGGATAGGGCAGACACGATTTCTTCATACTGTTTATCAAGCCTGCCGCCTAATTTATAGAGCCATGTGGGGACGTGTTTCCGCTTGGTTTCCATTGAGGACTGCCCCCGTTCAAGCTGATTCCACCGTGAGGACATCCGCTCATGGTAGGCGGTCTGCCACTCGGATAATGATTTCTGGTTGCCTAAGATAGCTTTCGCTGACAGCTTATTGTCTGGCGTAATCGGCACAAAGCAGAGGTGCATATGGGGCGTTCTCTCGTCCATATGGACGACAGCGGAGAGGATATTCTGCTTTCCAACACGCTCCGAAATGAAGTCAAGAGCCGTCTGGAAATACGCTTTTTGTTCTTCGGGCGGTAACTGGTTCATAAATTCTGGTGAAGCTGTGATGAGCGTTTCCACCATCATCACGCTGTCTTTCCTTGTCCTGCACCCCGCTTCGGCTACCATGCGGTTAATCTCTTTCTTGTAGGTGTACTTTGGTGGTGCTATGAGATGGTAATTGTTTTTAGAGCGTTCCATATCTATATCTGGGTTGCTTTTGTAGGCTTCTTTCTTCCGCTCGTTGTGGCGTTCACAAGCCGCAACGCCGCCCGCTTTTCGTTTCTGGAAACGCAGGATTGCATAAGGCATAGGCGGATTCCTCCTTTCTTTCGGCGGGTGACCGTCCTTTGGGGTGACAGCGGTGACGGTGGTGACAGCAGTTTTGGGATACCCCCTGCCGACTGCCGCAACTGTCACCCTCACCCCCTGCATGACGGTCATGTCGATGATGACGGTGTTTTTGGGATACCCCCCTCGCAAGAGCCGTCACCGTCATGCCGCCATTCTTTTATCCGAAGCCGTAAGGCGTAGGATAGCAGGGCACAGCCCTGCCTTAAGGGAGTCCAGAGGGAACGTCTGGCACACGACTTTGCAGGGCAAAGTGTAGTGTGTTACACCCTGTAAACGCAGTCGGAAAAATCGGAATGATTTTTCTGACCGCAGGGGTGGTTTTACACGACCGAAAAGGGCGAGTAAATCTCACGCCTGCATTTTGCGTTTACGGGGTGTTCTCCCGTAGGGATGACAGCGGCAGGGTATCCTAAAATCACTGTCACCACCGTCACTGCTGTCACCCGCAGGGCAGAGCCGCCAGCTTTACATGGCTTTAAGCGTCAATGACAGTAACAGGGGGGTATCCTAATATCGCTGTCACCACCATCACCGCTGTCACCCGCCCTCCTTGCAAGGGCAATCCGCCTGCCGTCTTTCCTGCGGCTGTACTGGTAGCAGATACGGTTCTCGCTTAAAAATGTGGTGCGGTATTCATTCAGCCATTTCGTAATCACCGTGGGTATGGTTTCCGTTTCCCCCATAGCGGCTAACAGTTCCGTTGCCGTGCCTATCCCTTCTTCCTTATCCCTCATAAAATCCACCAACCGAAAAAGGACATCTGGTATCGTTTCTTTCGCAAGCTGCTCCTGCGTTTTCCGCTCCACAAGCTCCCAACGGCAATCACGGAAACGCAGCGTGTATTCCTGATAAGGCGTGTCCCTGCCCGTCACATACAGCTTGGCGGTGTCAGACGCACGTTTCTCCTTTTCCAGAACAAAGGTAGCGTCCGCACTCCCCGTTAATCCTGTCGTCCCAGACACCTTGTTGAACACGTCGCTGTCATTCTGCTTTCGGATGTGGTGTACGACAATGACCGCCAGAGAGTGCCTGTCGGCAAAGTCTTTGATGAGGGAGATGTCCCCATAGTCGCTTGCATAGGCATTGTCTTTTGAAGCTGTACGGACTTTCTGCAAGGTATCAATGACAATGAGCCTGCTGTCTGGGTAATCTTTCAGATAATCTTCAAGCTGCACGATAAGACCGTCTGACAGCTTGCAGCTTGCCACGGCAAAGTGGAGCCGCCCGCTTGCTTCGTCCGTCAAACGAAATAACCTGTCCTGTATGCGGCAGAACGTGTCCTCAAGGCAGAGGTAAAGCACATCGCCCTCCATTGTCGGCATATCCCATAAAGGGATTCCCTGCGACACGCATAAGCATAGCTTCAGCATGAGCCAGCTTTTGCCTATCTTCTGTGAGCCGCAGAACAGCGATAAGCCTGTCGGGATAAGGCTGTCCACCACAAAGGATGGTTTCTCAAGCGGTTCATAAAGGAGCGTTTCGGCGTTGACTGTCTGTAACTTCTGCATGGCTTTCCTCCTTTCGGGCGGTGTCTTTGTTTTCGTTGCACATAGGCGTTGACCTCCTTAAAAATAGATTTACTCCCACGGAAAAAAGTGAGAGTATGTAATGCCGCCAATCCCACACAAATAAAAAACAGATTTCTATTTCGGGCGGTGTCGGTCACGGTTGGAGATATTTCTTCAATTTCCGCCTTTACTTTCTCCTTTGCAATCGCAACAGATTTCTGTATTGCCGAAGCGGTGCAATGCTCCATAGCGGCGATTTGGTAAAAATTGAACTCATACTCGTAGTAGAGCAGGAAACGCCGCCTTTGTATCTCTGGAAGGCTCCCAACCGCCTTATAGAGCGTTTCATTCCGTTCTTCCTCAACCATGCGTTCATCAAGGCTCTTAGGCACACGCAACGCCCGTCTGTAAAGGGTTTCGTCCCATACCTCGTTAAACTCCCTGTGCCGCTCGTCCCATTAGAAAAGATTCCTGTTCCTGCGCTCCATCTGCCGAAACTCCATAAAGAACTGTTCCGACACTTCCAACTCGTGGGATTTGCCCTGCCCGTCCTTAAAGCTGATAAAATACCTTGTGCCGCTTTCCGTGGATTCCTCCCGAAGCGTGTATGCCTTAACCCTGTATGCCATCCTGTTGTCCTCCTGCAAAAAATGAGTGAGGGGATTTCCATCCCTCACCCAGTAGCCCGCAGGATGGCAGGCTGTTTTAGAAGCTATAAAATTTTCCGCAGCTTCTTCCGCAGATGGTCTAACCTCGCATAGATGGCACCAGTCGTCAAATGCACAAGCGGGGCAATCTCCTTTGTGGAATACCCCTGCATTTTCAGCAGGACGATTTTCAAGGTACGCCCGTCCACCGTGACTAATACTTGATAGAGATTTTCGCTCTCAATCTCTTCCAGTAACTCCGCAACCGTACCCACTTCCGCCTGCCGCTCCCTGCCTGCCATGTCCTCAAGATATTCCGCAACGTCATTCGTCCATCGGTAAAACCGCCTGTTGGAATTGAAGTCTGCCCTGTCCGCCATGCGTATCTGCTCAATGGTCGCTTCATCAACGCCGCACTCACGCAGCAGCTTTTCCTCCGCTTCTTTCCAGATACGCCATTTCCTGTCCTCCCGTCCGTGGTTGTATGCCATTCTTACTTCCTCCAATCAGAATTGATTGAGAGGGCAGAGAAAAGCCCCCTCATCTTCCCAAAGGAAAAAACAAGGGGGCTGAACGCCTTAAATTTTAATTTTCTATTATCTTTCTTAGTTTTATTAGGATTCTGGCTTTGCGTTTGTTTACAACGCTCTGGGTTATGCCCAACCTCGCCCCGACTTCACGCTCGGAAAGTCCGTCAAAAAAGATTGCCTGTATCAGCTCCTGTTCACTATCCGACAGCAAAGGCAGGGCGGCTTTCAGCCTGTCCACCATGACCGCATTGACAACGGTTTCTGCAATGTCCACCGCTTCATCAGTGATAAAGTCCAGAGGATTCCCCTCGCTGTCCGTAAATCCGTCGAGAGATAGCAGTCTATTCTTTGTATCTAATTTTTGCAGATAACGCCACCGTTCCTTGTCACGGTAGAAGTCTGTGTATTGCTCCCTCACGACTTCAAGCAGACAGCCTTGAATGGGGATAAACAGCTTGTCCATATAGGTCTGGTCGGATTCCCTGCAACGGCAGAACTCCGTGTAGGATAATTCCACATAGCCGCCACTTTCTCTGATATATACCTTTCTTGGTGCATATTTCACCATAAATACCTCCCATCTGAATTTTTGAAATGTAAAAAATCCAGATGGAGAGGCGGAGAACGACACCGCATATCAGAAACAGCCCTACGGCACTTTCCAACAAAAATCGACAAAAGAAAAACCGCAAAGGCTCTGTGACCTTTACGGTTATAGGAAATAGTAATTCTATTGTATGGAGATTGTACTTCTACTTTCAAGGTGAGAAGTACCGTTGCACTGGCAGAAATTTTTTTAACTGGTTTCCTGCCGTTCTCTGATATGCTATGTATTGATAAATTTTGCTTCGTATGAGCAGATAGATAACTGCCCGAAAAAAGGACATAAAAAAATCCCTCCAAATTTAAAAACAAATTCAGAGGGTAATTTAGGGTATAACAAAATAACCCACCCGAATATCGTTTTTTTTATTTGGTGAGTTTGTTCTTTCAAATACGAAACAAAAAGAGCCGATGATTCGTGAATTGTTCCACAATTTCATCGGCTCTGCGTCTTAAGCGTCTGGCTCTTTGATGACAGTTATCTTCAAGTTGTCAACTTTAATCAATCTTTCTTGTCTGCATTTTGGACAATAAAGGGGATAATTCTCCAAAACAGTGTCCTTCCTAATTTTATTACGGGTTTTGCTCCCACAAACAGGACACAATATCCATTCGCATTTCATCATAATTAGTCTCTAATCCTTTCAAATCTCATTTTATATGACTTTTGCAAGCTGTTAAGCTAACTTGTGGAACATATGCCGAACCTTATCTATACGGCTATTCGGGCGGCGGGGTTGGCAAATAAGTTTACCAGTAGCTGGCTGGTATCCTTTTAACTCTGTCAAGCAGACTCCCTGCCCATTTGTGAAATAAGTTAAATCGTTCCTGTATTCTTGAATACATCTAGCAGGGATTTCTCCTTTCAGAATGACCTCGTCATTCTTTATCTGAGTACTTACAATATCTGCACAATACCTTGGAGCATCATGATACGCCCGTGAGAGATATTCCTGCGGTGCATAAATTTCAAAGTGGAGATATGGCTCTAATAGTTCTGTCCCTGCTTTTTTTAAAGCCTGCTCCAATACGATAGGGGAAAGCAGCCGAAAGTCTGCGGGGGTACTTACAGGACTATAATACAATCCATATTCAAAACAGATTTTACAGTCTGTCACTTTCCATCCATACAGCCCCTGCTCGCAGCCATAAAGAACCCCCTCCATAACCGCATTTTGGAACGATTGGTTTAAATATCCAAGTGAAACTCTGCTTTCATACTGCACTCCACTTCCAATAGGGAGCGGCTCTATGGACAACCCGACAGAAGCCCAGAAAGGATTTGGCGGGACTTCTATGTGGATGGTATATTCTGCTTTTCTAAGCGGTCTTTCCATATATATAACAGTAGGCTCTTTTATTTCTGCCTCCACATGATATTTTTCCTCAAGGATGGCACAAATGACTTCCATCTGCACTTTCCCCAAAAAAGAAAGTATAATCTCATGCGTTGTAGTATCCACATAATATTTTAAAAGAGGGTCGCCATCTGAAATTTCTGTAAGTGCCCCAAGCAATATTTCCCGCTGTTCAGATTTCTTTGCTGCAATCGTTGTTTGGAGCATAGGGAGAGGATTTTCAATAAATGTTCTCTGCGGCAACAGCATTTCGTTCCCCAAAATACTGTTTAGCTGCAAAACATCATTTGGTAAAATTACAATATCACCAGAGCAGGCTGTATCGGATGAACATAATTCACCGTTTGTCGGAACACACATCTCTGTGATTTTTATTTTCTCTTTTTCAGATATTTTAATAACATCCCTCAAATGCAATGTTCCGCTATATATACGCACATAAACAAAACGCCGCCTTTTCTCTGAATATTCAATCTTAAAAACCTGCCCGCATAGTTCAGATTGACCTTCAGGCGTTGATGAATAAAACTTACTGGCAATCACTTCTATAAGCTGCCGAATCCCCAGATTGTTTTTAGCGCTTCCGTGATAAACGGGAAATAACGTTCCGTTTTGGAATCTCCTGTTTTCTTCCTGTTCCAGTTCTGACATTTTAAACGGTTTCCCTGACATATATTTCTCTAATAGTTCATCGTTTCCCATAATTACCGCATCCCACTGTTCCATATCGTCATTGTCCGTTACATTTATATGAGGATGCTGCCCAACCTTTTGCTTCACTATAATTTCCGAAGAAAGCTTTGCTTTCATTTCTTGATATACCATTGGCAAATCAATCCCCTCTTGGTCAATTTTATTGATGAAAAAAATTGTCGGAATCTTCATTGTCTGTAGTGCATGAAACAGTATACGGGTCTGTGCCTGTATGCCATCCTTTGCAGAAACTAATAATACTGCTCCGTCTAATACGGATAAAGAACGGTATACTTCCGCCAAAAAATCCATATGGCCTGGCGTATCTATAATGTTGACTTTTACATCCTCCCACTGAAAAGATGTCACTGCTGTCTGGATAGTGATTCCCCTTTGACGCTCCAAATTCATTGTATCTGTCCTTGTTGTGCCTTTATCTACGCTCCCTGGTTCTGCAATTGCACCACTGGTATACAATAAACTCTCCGTTAATGTTGTCTTTCCTGCGTCAACGTGAGCCAGAATGCCTAAGTTAATTATTTTCATGTGATTTTCCTCCTATCAACACCCAAAAAAGGGCATAAAAATACCCAGTGATAAATACTCCTATCACTGGGTAAATAACTCCAATAGCCCCAAAACACTTATATGTTTTCGGGCATATAAAATTACATGATAAAAGTATTCTTAAACTGGGTACAAAAAACTAAGCCCCATATTAAAAGTGAAACGGGACTGCTACTTTTTGTTCCCACTATCAAATTGACAGTTTATTTAAGAATACCTTGCCGCATATTTATTAACTCCTTGTATAATACTGAATCTAATTATATTCCTTAACCCTTTATTTGTCAAGCTGACAAACTAAAGCAGAAAAAGCGGCAGGATTTCCCCCTGCCACTAATCATCTGTTTATGCAAAAATAATTTCCTTTTCCACAATCTCCCTCGCACAAGCCCTTATGTTATTGAGGCATCCTGTCCATTCTAAGGCGTTTTCTGCCTTTAGCTGTTCCGTTATGCCCTGTGCCTGTTTCATACCCTCTATGAGCCTTTCAAAGCGTTCCTGTGCCTGTCTGTTGATGTCGGCAAGGTAGGCGTTTAGCCTGCCGCTTGTAAGAAGATTGGTGTATGTAACTTTACGGTACTGTTTTAGATAATCTAAATGCCGTTGCCCCCAGATGCCTATTGCCTGTTCTTCTTCGGCGGGTACAGTTAAGCACGGTATCAAATAATCCCCTTGCCTTTCGTATTTGCCGCCCAGTTCCTCAAATAATGATTTTGCCATTGTCTGTTACCTCCACATTCTTTTTTATTTTGAATGTCCGCAAAATCCGTCCTACATCCCTCGGACGCCATGGGCAGTCCAGATCATGACTTGCAATAATTAAATCCTGCACATTCGTACCTGCACCCATCTTAAAAGTGCTGCCCATTAAAATACGGACAGCACCTCTTCTCACTTTTGAAAATAATTCTTTTTTCCGGACTTCGGTATTAGCATCATGAATAAATTCAATCTCCTCTGGCGGAACCCCTTTGGCAATCAATTTGTCCCTTACATCGTTGTAAACACTGAAACTTCCATCTGTTTTCGGGGTAGATAAATCACAAAATACCAACTGCGTCAATCTCTTTTCCTGCCCTTGCTCCCAGAAGTTATAGACTTCCTCTACACACGCATTGACTTTACTCTCCGGGTAATCTGGCAACAGGTCATTCATCATTCTCTGATCCAGTGCAAGTTTTCTTCCATCATTAGTAATCAGAAGCATATTATCTTCGGTGGCATTGACCAGTCCTTCCCTTACACGCTCCGCACGTTCTCCCAGTTCTACAACCATTTCACGCTGCATTTCGCTTGGTTTTACAGATACAACCCGATATTCTGCTTCTGGTACTGGAAGATTCAGCATGTCAGCAGTCTGAATATCTGCCACCTCCCGGAACATCTGCATAAGCTCCGGAAGATTATAAAACTTTGCAAATCTCGTTTTCAGACGGTAGCCTGTCCCTTCCGGAGCAAGCTCGATTGCTGTCACTGTTTCTCCGAAAGTGGATGCCCATGCGTCAAAATGCTGTAAGTTATGTTCCACCAATATGTGGTGCTGCAAATATCTCTGCATGGTATATAGTTCCACCATACTGTTACTGACTGGTGTTCCTGTAGCGAATACTACACCTTTCCCTCCAGTCAGTTCGTCAAGGTACTGGCATTTCATAAACATATCAGAGGACTTCAACGCTTCTGTCTGAGCGATACCTGCTACATTTCTCATTTTCGTATATAGATACAAATTCTTGTATCCGTCCGCCTCATCGACAAATAAGCGGTCAATTCCCAGTTCTTCAAAGTTGATCACCTGGTCTTTTTTACTCTGATCATTCAGTTTTTCCAATCGGACAAGCAATGACTTCTTCGTCTTTTCCAACTGCTTGATTGTAAATTTATTTCCATTCCTTGCTTTTTCCTCTGTAATTCCCTGCACCAGTTCCTCAATCTGACTGCGGATTGTATTTTGCTGACGCTCAATGCTCAGTGGAATTTTTTCGAATTGACTATGCCCGATGATTACCGCATCTACATCACTGGTAGCAATTCTGGCACAGAATCGTTTTCTGTTTTTGGTTTCAAAATCTTTCTTGGTTGCTACCAGTAAATTTGCTGCCGGATAAAGCTGTAACCATTCGGCTGCAAACTGCTCAATAATATGATTTGGTACAACAATCATGGACTTATGACAAAGTCCCAGTCGTTTACTTTCCATTGCCGCTGCAACCATCGTATAAGTCTTTCCTGCTCCAACTACATAAGCAAGCAGTGTATTTCCACCGTATAAGATTCTTGCGACACCATTTTTCTGATGCTCCCGCAACCGGATTTCCGGATTCATTCCGTAAAAGTTCAGATGGCTTCCGTCATACTCTCTTGGACGGATTGCATTGAAATTTTCATTATAATAATCTGTAAGTCTCTGCCTGCGCTCCGGATCTTTCCATATCCAATCCTGGAATGCCTGCTTGATCAGATCTTGTTTTCCCTGTGCGATGGCAGTTTCTTTCTTATTTAAAATGGCTTTTTTCTTTCCGTCCTCGTCCTCTACATAATCGTAAATACGGACATCTCTCAGATTCAGGGTATCTTCGATAATACGATAGGCATTTGCTCTTGTTGTTCCATAGGTATTGTTCACCTTTACATTTCCCTTATCCAGACTTCTTCCCTCTACCTGCCATTCTCCCGTATATTTGGAAAAATGGACTTTTATTCTCCATTGCATATAATTAGGTGTGTTCAATAACTGGAACATAAAATCTTCAACATCACTCTCCGGGAGCCATGTTGTCCCCAACCGGATATTGATTTCTGAAGCACTTAAATCCTTTGGCTGTACGTTCTGCAGTGCAGTCACATTGACCTGATACCTTGCATCTGACTGTGCAGTAAGTTCCGCTACTTTCAGCTTCTCTCTGACATTTCCTGACAGGTATTCGTCTTCGGAAACATACTTTGGATTCTCTGTGCCACTTTCCGGTAAACGGAAGACAACACCAGACAACTCCCGTTCCAGTTCTTCTTCTGATTTCCCTGTCAGTTCCGACATGAAATCCATGTCTACCTTCGCTTTTTCTGCAAGAGAAATCGACAGTGCTTCACTGGCAGTATCCACACTGGTCACTGCCTCATGTGCTTTGATCGTCCGCTTAGAAAACATATCTGCTTTTCGTTCCAGGGTTCCGTCTTCTGCAAGAATCTCCAGCGAACTCAGCAACGGATAACTGTTATCGTCTGCAAATACACGCATATTGGCACGATCATTTAAGAGTCCGTATTTGCTGCGGAAGAGGTCATACAAACGGTTCAATTCCTTCTGTTGTCCTTCAATTATTTCATCGGAATATCCTTCTGTCTGATACCTAATCAGTTCTCTTGCACAATCCCGTATCGCAATCATGCCCTTCACACGATTTGTTCCCGTCATTGGCAGACTCACAGGCTTCATACGGCTATTTTCCCGATAATAAAGCTTTCCATCTACCAATGTGTAAGAATAATTATTTACCAATGGATCTGCAGGAATCGTATGATCTTCTTCCTCTATCAATTCCTCAAGTTCCACTTCTTCAATCGTACCCTTTAATGCTTCAACTGCAACTGATAGAAGTTCTGATAGTTCTCTTCCCTCATACGGTCTGCAAGTGCTTCTCATGCCATACGGACCGGATTCCATGACCATTTCTCCCAGTATCATTTCCGGGTGCCGCACATAATAGCGATTCTGCTCAATGCCGTTGTCATCATAATCCAGATATACCCAGTCCGGTTCCTCCAGTATCATATGGTCACGCTTCTGGAGGAATATAATATCTGATGTTACTTTCGTTCCTGCGTTTTTGGTAAAGGTATCATTCGGCAGACGGATCGCACCGATCAATTCTGCTCTCTGTGCCAGGTATCTTCTGACATATGGATTTTTCTTATCCATGGTTCCCGATGATGTGATAAATGCAATCACACCGCCCGGTCTTACCTTGTCCAATGTCTTTGCAAAGAAATAATCGTGAATGAAAAAATTATATCTGTCATACCTGTTGTCAAATAATTTGAACTCTCCAAACGGTACATTTCCAACTGCAACGTCAAAAAAGCTGTCCGGGAGATTTGCTTTTTCATATCCCTCTACTGCTATTTTTGATTTCTGATAAAGCTGTGTAGCAATTCTTCCGGAAACAGAATCCAGTTCCACACCATATATCTTACAATCCGAAAGAGATTCCGGTTTCATGCCGATAAAGTTTCCCACACCGCAACTCGGTTCCAGAATATTTCCACTCTTTAGTCCCATATTTTCCAATGCCTGATACATACTCTTGATTACAATCGGCGGGGTATAGTACGCTGTCAGTGTTGATTCTCTTGCCGATTCGTATTCTTCTTCACTTAGTATGGTCTGCAATTCCAGATATTCTTCTGCCCATGCAGATTTCTTTGGATCAAATGCATCGGACAGACCACCCCAACCAACATATTTTGCCAGTATTTCCTGTTCTTCCGGTGTTGCATAACGATGTTCCATTTCACATTTCTTCAGAAGTTGAATGGCTGCGATATTCGCCCGGAATTTTTCTTTGGCTGAACCATACTCCGGTGTCTCCTCTGTAATCTGATACTGGTGTCTGTTTTGCCCGGAAACTTCCGGATACAGATCATATCTCTGCATTTTCTTCGCAGGTTTGCCTTGCTCCCATGAAGGTGCTAATTCCAGAGTATTTTCTTTTTCGGCTGGTAATACGACATCTTCAAGTTCGACTGCTTCCTGTACCGGAACATATCCCTGCTGCTCGATTGTCTGGAACCACTGGTGTGCAAACAGGTTTAATTCTTCTTCCAGTTGCTCATTATAACCATCATCACCATATACTTCATCGTATCTTTGCAATGCGTCCTGCTGATAAGTTCTTGCCAAAAGTGTTTTCCTATCATTATCATAAGCAAATTCCATATCCGGATCTGCCATGGCATCTCCGTTCTGCTCATAGTAATGAGAGATTGCAATATAGTTATCACCAATCTGCTCAATCGTAAGGGGCATGAATCCTGCCCCTGCTTCAAAGGTTTTGGAATCTACTTCTCCCCGTAAAACCTCTCCCGCCATCTTCATCACAAACCGATAATTCTGCTCTGGAATACTCAGCTCAGTCTCTATCTCTTCTGCCGGAATATCTGTCGGCTGTGCCTCTTTTTCTTCTTCGGCTGGTAATTCCGGCAATGGCCGTTTGATTTTCAAATGGTCATTTGCCGGATTCTCACGTATCTTACGGTCAAATTCTTCTCTGGATAGTTCTTCGGTAAAAATCGGATACTGCTGATCCCGAAGCACTACTCTTTCTTCTGACAGGAACTCAATCTCATAATCTTTCATTCCTATCGTAACAACAGAATCTACAGAAATATCGTAATTTTCCAGACCATTTTCCGATTCTGTTACCACATCATTTGAACGTATTGGATGTTCCATTTCTTCTTCCACTTGGGTAACAACCGGACGGGATTCTGTTCCTATTATATTTTCGTCTGTAATCGGTGTGGTAAGACTATATCTTCCATGCTGATAATCCAAAATATCTTGATACGCCTTTTGCATATCAGCATATCTTGTATCAAAATCAGCAGTATCCGCTAAAACATCCGACATCTGCGAAACTAATTCTGTTACTCTTTCAGGCTCTTTTAACTGAGGAATCAGTAATTTTACCGCTTCATAATAATCCGTTCCTGCCGGATACGGACGTATGACATTCTCTGGACGGTTATAATAGAAATGATAGATTTCCCCTGCAAGCACTCTTCTCTCATAGTCAGGGATTCCTTCCAGTTCACGCTTGGAAAGATACCTTCCTACGTCAATCAATTCTCCAATCCTTTTTGCAACTGCATTCCATTTCAGCAGTATTTTAGGAGAATCTTCCCCATATCCCCGGTGCAGTTTCAGTCCTTTTCCGTCATGGTCTTCACCGATACCAGTTCCCATCAATATCGAAGAAGTTCCTCCGACTCCATATTCATTTTTCAGGAACTTCACTGTATCTTCCATGCTGTGTCCCTGTTTAAAATAGCAGTAAATACGGTACTTTCCTTGTGAAAAGCTTGAACCATTTTGAAGTGCCCGGTCGATAATCTCCTGTGTAAAAGAAAAAGCCGGAACATCTTCTACCACTCTGTCATCAAGGAACTGAAGCTGTCCTTCAACACTCAACAGTGTTTCTCTGCTGTCTTTCAATTCGCCCAGGACACGCATTCCGTCGTAATACCCTGCAATTACATTCCAGTCATAATATCCCTGCTCTATTCTGTTTTCATATGTTCCACGCCAGATATGCAGCACATTTTCATATTTATCAAATCCTACTGTCTCTCCATTTTCCAGCGTATACTCTGTCACACCTGTCGGAAAAAGAGATCTTACATATTCCATCTGGTCTTTCCGTTCCTCATGGGCTTCATAAAAATCTCGTATTTCCACATTGGTTGCTTTTAAGTGTGGTGCAAAAAGGAGCAGTGATTTGATGATTTCGTCATTGGATAAAAATGCGATTTCATCGTCTTCACTGCTCCTGTCATGCCATTTTAATTCTCCAGAATTTCGTTCCTCACGATCTCCTGTGCTCTCTGCCGGATATTGTTCATTCGCCCGATCCACTCCATCTGATCTCTGGTTTTCAGTTTCTCCGTCACTCCCTCTTTCTCTGCCATCTGCTGAATGAGTATCTCCATTCTCGTCTGTGCTTCTTCCTCCGTCTGAAGCAGATGCTTGTTCAAGGTTCCTGCTGTCAGAAGATTCAGGTACATTCCGTACCGGTTCTTCATCAGATATTGTTTTCTTAGATAGGCGTACTTCCCAAGGTGAACTTCCTCTCCCTCTGGAATTGTAAGATTCGGCAGGAGATAATCTCCCTGTCTGCTGTATGTGATTGCTGCCATTGTCCTGTCCCCTTTCTGTTGTAATTTCCTGTTTGTTATCCACATTATAATCTGTTGTTTTCTGTTCAACAAATGTGCGTTGCTTCCGTTCCTGTATCTGTAATTTTCGTATGGTGTCCGCAACTTCACCTAATGCCATTTCTGACATATCACTCGCAACCACACCAAAGAGATTGACCAACTCCTTCGTATGAAACTCCCGGATAGTCCGAAAGTCCCTTGTCTCCAGATAGATGTCCGGTTCTATTCCGCAACGCTCAAAAAGCATATAGGAAATACTGTTTGCAAGCAGTTGTTTCATTTTCAACCGGATATTGAACTCATCAATTTCTTCCAGCGGACTGTCTTTTGTCGCAAGCAGGATATCCGGAAGATAATCTCCAATGTTATCCTCCGCAATATTCAGAGATGCTTCCAGAATCACCATAGCAAACTCTTTTTTGTCTCCGTCTGCCACACCAAATGCATTTACCAATGCTTCTTTTACTGGCTCCCGTTGTTCTTCTGACACGCTCCACAAAGAAACTGGACGAACCAAACGCTTGTATTTTCCTTCTCTGGTATCAGATACATCAAAGTAATATTTCAGCTTTAAGTGATCGGAACTCTTATCAAACACCGCAATTCCTTTGGAATCCCGCTTTACCCACCGTCCAAATTTTTCATTCCACTTTTCCATCGGAAGTACTGCAGTTGCTTCCGGACGCTGCACATGGATCAAAAGCTGTTCATCAAACGGCAGGCGGTAATTTTTACTGGCTGACTGAAGAAAGGCTATCCACTTTTCCGGTGATTCCGTCACTTCCTGTGTCGCTTCCTCATACAGTTTTGTAATGACATCAAATTTCTTTACCACGTACCTTCCTCCTATCGTTCTCTTTCTTTTTGCTTGATCGGATATTTTTCCAAAAATTCCTTCACTGTACGGCAACCTTTATCGTTATATTTCCAGTCCGTTTTCGCTTCCAGGTCAAGATAGCCATTCGGTGGAATTTTTAACCGTTCACGTGTAAGAATAGAACCCAAATGATTTGCTAAAATGCCTTTCGCAATCTGGACTGGTTCCCATGTTTCATCATCATATCTGACTTCATATAAATATAATCCTTTCGGAACGGTATCCTGATCCAAACGCATATCATTGAATAGTGCCGGTTTTCCGAACAAGCGTATTTCTGTATAATGTTCTTTCATTACATCATATCTCATACCTCACCACCTCCCAAAAAGGTAATCACTTTATTGGCTTTGATTGCTTTCTGCAAGTCATTGATCATTCCAATCTCTGCAACTGTAATTCCCTGAATCTCCAGAATCTCGTCCAGAGTCATTGCAGAAATCTCTTTTTCTTCTGTGATTCCTGCATCAAATATCTTATTGATCACTTTTACTGCTTTCTGGTTCACTAGCATTTTTCCTGCCCTCCTTGCATTTTTTGCTATGTAAAAGGGTGGCATTTCACCACCCTGTAGTCCTTATTCGTCCTCTCTTTCCTCTTCTTTCTTTTCTTCAATCGCCAGTGGTGCTTTCTTCTTTTTTCTTGCATGGATAGCCACACCGCCAATTCCCATTGCAGACAATGCAGCAATGGCTAACCACAATCCTGCTTTTGCAGTATCTCCTGTTTTCGGCGGGTTACTGGTCTTTGTAGTAGTTCCCGGTGTCTCCGGGGTTGGTGTTTCCGGTACTTCTTTGATGGTTACGGTCTGACCTTCATCGTTGATGTCCTTATGCTCCGTTACCTTTTTCGGTTCTTCCGGATTGGTCATATCATACAGTTCTTCAAATGTTACAAGCTGCTTTCCGCCAAGTGTGCTACCATCGAAAGTAAACGCAATCTGCACTTCCATGTTTTCCTTGTCCGCTGTAAATTCATAATCATTAGTAACTTCTTTTCCATCAATGATCAGCTTTGCATTTTCTTCCTGAACCATCTGCCAACCGGATAACTTATAGTTCGTACCAATTTCCAGTCCTTCTAAAGTAACCGTATCCACAATCGTCAGATCTTTTCCGGCTTCCATCTCTTTCTTGCCATTCTTATCCGTTGCTGTGGTATGAATCAAAATCTTTCGCTCTGTAATCAAGACTGTCTGACCTTCATCATCAATATCCTTATGCTCTGCAACTTTTACAGGTTCTTCCGGATTCTTCAGGTCATATAATTCTTCAAATGTAACCAAATTCTGTCCATCAAGTTCTGATGCATCGAACGTATAAGAAATCTCTACTTTCATTTTCTCGCCGTCAGCAGTAAAAGTATAATCACTTTCCACACGCTTTCCATCAATGAGCAGTTCTGCATTTTCCTCTTTCAGCATCTGCCAGCCTTTTAACTGGTACTTTCTTCCTTCTTCCAGACCGTCCAGAGTAACTGTATCCACAATCGTTACCTTCTTTCCTGCAACAATTACCTTTTCGCCCGTTTTCTTGTCTGTTGCGGTTGTATGAATGCTAATCTCTTTCTCATACTCATCGGTCAGTGTTCCAAGGTCGATTTTCACTTTATTTCTGCTGACAACAACTTCAAATGCCGGAATCAGCTTCATGCCTTTGTTGGATTCACAAGATAACTCCTCAATCTCATAAGTGTCATAAAGTAATGCACCTTTACTGTCATCCGGCTCAGAGGTTCCGAACCAGATACCGTCCTCACTTGTTTTCCCGACATTTGTATTTTTCTTATGGGATGCCCAATCGGAAGATGTTGAAAACTGACCATTCTTGTCTGTCACTACGATATGGCTCTCACCAGTTGTCTTGCTCATAATCTTAAATGGTACATTAGCCAGTCTCTTATGTGTGCCTGATCCAATCTTGACTCCTTCTAGATCTCCACGCTTAATTTGGTTGTAAATGGAATGACTTTCATCTGTTAAATCTACAATCTTTCCATTTTCCGTAATCGAAAATTCAATCTCTTTTGCACCATCTGTCAGATATCCTTCCGGTGCTTTTGTTTCCTCCAGTTTGTACTTACCATACGGAAGTAAATCTGCTGTCGTTGTTGCGATTCCGTCAATACCTGTCTGAATCGTCTTAACTGTTTCATTCTTCTTGTACAGTTTTCCTTCCACCAGAACCGGATTCTCGTTCAGAGAAATAATTGCAAATGCTGCATCTTTTAATGTGGAACTTCCCTGTGCCTTAGTGTCTTTTGTCTCCAAATCACGTTTCTGAATCTTCACACCACCTCGAATTACCTGGTCAGATACGGAATACTGGTTACTTCCGGAAAGAACTGCAAGTTCTCCGTCTTCTGTAATCTGTGTCAGATGCATTCCTTTGATCTGCTCTGTGCTGTCTCCTTCCTGCATATAAGCTCCGTCCAGTAAATATCCGTCTGGTGCTTTGGTTTCTTCAACAGTCAGTGTTCCAAGTGGTAATACGCTTTTTTCATTCTGAGTGTAAAATGCATCTCCAGATACTTTGTAAGCATCTGCCAGTTTTGTCACATAATGAATACTTCCGTCACTTCTCTTTTCTACCACCGTTTTCGTAACCCAGGTACGTGTTGCTTTCTCTGGTAAATTGTCTTTTGTATAAAGTCCGTCATAATAATGCCAGGTAAACTCTGCTCCTGACAGTGCTGCATCACCCTGTGCGGTTGCTTTTCCTGTCTCCATATCAATCTTGAACAGATCTACCAATGTCTCTGTTACTTTCGGAACATCGGAAACATTTAATACGGCTGTTTTTCCGGCTTCAACCTTCAGACTGTGTACTGTCGTATCCAGCTTATATCCCTTCGGTGCAGAAAGCTCTTTGATGTAAACAGTCCCTGCGGTCACTTCAACCTCATTTGTCTCACCATTCTCATTTGTTGTAAGTGTTCCAATCTGATTGCTGCAATTCTGGTCTGAGAATATGCCAAAGGTTGCTCCGGCAATGGTATACATCGCATTTCCATTTGTGACAATCTCATTTGCGGTTGTCTTTTTTACTTTTGCATTTCCGACATTCAGTTCTGCCCAAAACTGTCCGAGATCCTGTCCCTCTCCAGTATAGATATATCCTCCACATTTATACCGACCTTTGTTCGCCTGTACAAATGCTCTCGCTCCTGCATACACTTCATTCTGAATATCCTGTGAAATCTCAGAATATGCAGCTCGTACATTATCACACTGCCAGCCTAAATACTCACTCAGTCTCTGCCATACTACACACTGTTCCAACAGATATCCCTGATTCGCATTCAGGTTGCTGTGACTGCCCCTATACTGCTTTACATACTCCAACGACAATGCCACATCTTCAATCTGTGCAGCACTCATACTGGAACTCGCATCGTGTCTGATTTTATACCCATTTTTAAATCCGGTGTTAATATCTACACAATAGGCTGTTTCGCCCTCCACTTTCATGTGACCTTCATTGAATGTCGAATGAATGGTTCCATCATTCATCACATGTTCAATATATCCGACTCGCTCTGAGGACTCTGTCCAATACTGTGTTTCTGCTGCGTAAGCCGATGTAGTCGGTAATGCAGTTAAAATCGTGGTCAGGGTAAGAAGTCCTGTACACACTCGTTTCCATATCTTCTTCATTTTCTACAATTCCTTTCTTTTCA
>NZ_JAJCNB010000023.1:0-40902 GCF_020560825.1 Dorea sp. 210702-DFI.3.17 | reverse complement strand
AAGTGTCAAAGCCTCAATAATTACAATTTTATCCTTAACTTAATGACATTGTTTTGAAAAAAACCCCGTCCCCAATTGAAGTTTAACCTGTCCATTTTTGAATTGTGCAATTTTGGTACACATTTTGAAAAGGGAAAACTTATTGGCATACTGGATATTATCAATGAAATTTGTTATAATAGTGACACATATAAAAGCAGGTGATTCGAATGAAAATGGAAAAGAAAGATCCGCTATATCGAAGTTTCGGCTATGCCTTTCAGGGGATTTTTACTTGTGTCCGGAAAGAACGGAATATGAAGATTCATTGTGTGGCGGCAGTGCTTGTTGTGATTGCGGGTGTGATTTTGAAGATTTCAGCGATTGAGTGGTGCATCTGTATGGTGCTGTTCGGACTGGTCATGGCGCTGGAACATGTGAATACGGCAGTGGAAGCGGTGGTGGATATGGTGACAGAAGAATACCACCCGTTGGCGAAAGTTGCGAAAGATACCGCAGCGGGAGCAGTGCTCATTGCGGCAATTATGGCAGCAATCGCAGGGTGCATTATATTTTTGCCGAAGATAGCGCAGATATTGCAGTAATCCAATTTAGAACAAGACTTCCGTGATATAGAAGTTTTAGAATAGACGTAAAGGAGATATGACTTATGGAAAGATTAGGAGAAGGATTAAAGAAACTGGCACTTGCAGGAATCGGAACAGCAGCGTATGCAGTGGAGAAATCTGCAGATATTCTGGATACTCTTGCAAAAAAAGGTGAGGAGACAGTTGAGCAGGGAAAGGTGCTCAACAAAGAGTTAAAGCATAATGTGAAGTCTACGATCAAAGATTACAAAGCTTCCAATGGAAAGATGCATACGGTACATGAGGCAGAGGTTGTGGAAGCGGAGGTCGTAGAGGACGATGATATTCCAGGTTCAGCAACTGAGGTGGAAGATGTCGATGACCATGAGGAAACGGAGACAGAAGAAGCTGAAACTGACAGTAAAATGGAAACTGTAGAAGAAACTGAGACAGAGGAAGAATAACGTGTCCGAAAAGAAAAATGAAAATGGATACAAAGGAAGATTTCGTGAAATAGCGGCGGTTCTTCACAAGCATGAAATTTCAAAAGGAATCACTCCGGAAAAGTTGAGGTTGATTTTGGAAGACTTGGGACCGACTTTTGTTAAGGTCGGTCAGTTGATGTCTCTGAGATCAGATATTTTACCGAAGAATTATTGTGATGAATTGCAGAAGTTGTGTTCCGATGTACCTCCGATGCCTTTTTATGAGGTGGAGGAGGTGCTTCGGGACTCTTTTGGATATGAGTGGCAGGAAGAATTTGAGTGGATCGATGAGACACCGCTTGGTTCAGCGTCTATCGCGCAGGTGCATCGGGCACGGTTAAAAACTGGAGAAGAAGTGGTCATTAAGGTACAGCGAAAAGGTATTTATGAGACCATGGCGCGAGATATCGGACTCATGCACAAGCTGGTATCCCTTGTTCCACCAATCAGTATCACTGACATGGTGGATTTTAAAATGGTATTGAATGAGCTGTGGAAGGTCACTCAAGAGGAAATGAATTTCATCATTGAAGCCGGGAATATGGAAGAGTTCAAAGAGAAGAACAGGGACGTTGCATTTGTGGATACGCCGGTTCTTTTTAAAGAATACACCACGTCTTCGGTTATTGTGATGGAGTACATTGATGGTTACGCCATTGATGATAAGGAACATTTGCTGGAAGATGGCTATGATATGAATGAAATAGGAAGCAAATATGTGGACAATTTCATCAAACAGGTCATGGATGACGGTTTTTTTCATGCGGATCCGCACCCGGGAAATGTACGAATCCGGGATGGTAAAATTGTCTGGATCGACATGGGTATGATGGGACGACTTACAGAACGCGACCGGGAACAGATTGCCAAGGCAGTGGAAGGTGTTGCCCTTAATGATATCGGCATGATCCAGGATGCTGTGCTGGCGCTTGGAGAATTTCGCGGAGAGCCAGATCCAAGCCAGCTTTATAAGGACATTCGAGGTTTGATGGCAAAGTATGGAACGGCAGATATGGGAAATATTGACGTGGCAGAAGTCCTTCAGGATCTCATGGATGTCATGAAGGAAAATAAAATCACCATGCCCCACGGACTGACTATGCTGGCGAGAGGACTTGCTCATGTAGAGGGGGTGCTTGCGGATATCAGTCCGCAGATTAATATGGTAGAGATTGCAGCATCCCGGCTGAAAAGTCAGTTTATCCAGAATCATGACTGGAAAAAAGAAGCAAAATCCGGGGCGAAGAGCATTTATCTGTCTATGAGAAAAGCAGTGGATATTCCGGCTCTTGTGGCAGATCTTTTAGACGGTTACATGAAAGGTCAGACGAGGATCAATCTGGATCTGCATGCAGGAGAAGACCTGGCGAATTTGTTGCGCCGCGTCACGAGAAATGTGGTCATGGGTCTTTGGGTCATGGCGCTACTTATTAGTTCCAGCATTATCTGCACGACAGATATGAAGCCGAAGATTCTGGGCATCCCGGCACTTGGTGCAATTGGATACTTAGGCGCATCTGTAATTGTACTCTATGTGTTTATAAAACACATTTTTTCAAGAAAATGATCGAGCCTGAGGCAGAGGCAGCCTGAGGCTTGGAAAGCTATGCTTCAATATCTGAAAAGTGATAAGGAATAAAATATGAGGAGAGGTTAAAATGGAAGTACAGTCGGTTATTAATGAGTCAGCATTAAAAGAGGCGAGAAAATATCTGATCAAGCCGGGAATCCGTAAGATCAGTGCAATTGCCAGTGCAGCATTTGTGCTGCTGGCAGCATATTGTATGTTGGCAGGAAGACCGTCTACGATGTTGCTGGCAGTATTTGCAATTGTCATTTTTTATGGGGAATTAAAAATGATCGAGAGCAAACAGATTAAAGGATTCCTGAAAAAATTGGATGAGCTTTATGGAAAAAAAGAAGTGATCGCACCAATTGTATTTCGTGATGCAGATATTCTGATCCAGAATCCGCTTTCCGGTGGGAAAAATGCAGTCAGATATGAAGTTATGGATACATTAATTGAGACAGAGCATTATTTCCTTCTCTTTACAAAGGAGTGGCAGATCACAATCATTGAGAAAGATGGAATGGATTCAGGAGAAAAAGACAGGTTCTTGAAAATGATGGAAGAAAAGATGCCGGGCTTAAAGAGAAAATATGGAAAGAAATAATCCAGAATATATGTAAAATGGAGAAAATACAGAAGTAGGATTTAAAGGCAATTTTTATTATGGAGAGAGATTTGACGAGTGGCAGTGTGTTCAAGACGGTAGTTTATTTTTCTTTACCGTACTTGCTGTCATACTTTTTACAGACATTATATGGAATGGCAGATCTGTTCATTGTAGGGCAGTTCGGAGGAGTCAGCAGTACGACAGCAGTGTCGATCGGAAGTCAGATCATGCATATGTTAACGGTAATGATAGTGGGACTTGCCATGGGTTCGACAGTGATGATCGGTCGTAGTATCGGTGCAAAAAATAAACGGCAGGCAGCGGAATGTATCGGAAATACGGTGACGATGTTTATGGGAATATCTATGGTTCTGATGGCAGTCCTTCTTGTGCGTGTCCGACCAATTGTGGGAATAATGTCTACTCCGGCGGAGGCAGTAGAAGGGACAGTTCGTTATCTGACTATTTGTTTTATAGGGATTCCTTTTATCACAGCTTATAATATTATCAGCTCCATTTTCCGGGGGATGGGGGATTCTAAGAGTCCGATGTATTTTATTGCGGTGGCATGTGCGGCCAATATCGGATTGGATTATCTGTTTATTGGGTTGCTGGGGTTGGATGCAGCCGGTGCTGCCCTTGGAACGACGATCGCACAGGCAATCAGTGTAGTTGTATCGATGGTTGTGATTTTGAAAAGAAAGAGTGGAATTCGTTTGGAAAAATCGGATTTCAGACCGAAACGCATGACCATGAAAAATATTTTAAAGGTCGGAATTCCGGTGTGCCTGCAGGACGGTTTCATCCAGGTATCTTTTGTTGTAATCACGATTTTTGCAAACCAGCGAGGACTGACTGATGCGGCAGCAGTTGGAATTGTGGAGAAGATTATCAGTATTTTATTCCTTGTTCCATCGTCTATGATGTCTACAATCTCAGCACTTGTGGCGCAGAATATCGGAGCGGGAAAACACGACCGTGCAAAGCTGACATTAAAATATGTGCTGATGATTACGGTGACATATGGATTAATTATGACGATTATCATACAGTTTGTGTCAGTTCCGCTGGTAGGATTATTTACAAATGATGGTGCAGTTGCAGTAAGTGGAGCCGGATATCTTCGCAGCTATGCGTCAGACTGCATTTTCGCAGGAATTCATTTCTGCCTGAGTGGATATTTCTATGCATATGGTCTGTCAGTGATTTCGTTCATTCATAATTCGATATCGATTGTGTGTGCGAGAATCCCACTATCCTACTATGCGTCAGTGCATTTTAAGGATACGCTGTTCCCAATGGGATGTGCAGCTCCGGCAGGCTCACTCATTTCTGTGGTGATTTGTGTTGGTGCCTTTATCTGGCTGGAGCACCACGAAGATAAGTATCAAAATACATAGTAAATGCATTGATTTTGATATCTGTAATGTATTGTTTATTAGTCTCAAATTCCGTCTCGTTTTTTGCACCTTTTCTATTGATTTTGCAGTTGAATCAAGATAAAATCGGTTGTAAAAGTGAGGCAAAACGGAACAAAAAAGAGGAGGCGGAATATGAATCAGGCAGATATTGAAAAATATGCATTTTTGTATTTTTGTGGAGAGAAGGACAGAGATATTTTACTTGAAAATAGAAAAATGACATTTGAGGATTTGGAGCGGTTTAGTTATCTGACAGATCTTTTCGGGTTTCAGAAATATCATGCACAGATCTGGAACAAATTTTCCGGGCAGTTTGAAGAAAAATTCGAGGCGTTGGAACATTTATATGAAGAAAGTGCAGATATTGTTCGAGACAATTATATTTCACAAGATCAGGAAGTTTTAAACGATACTGACCAACAGACACAATGGAAAAATGATTTCTTAAGAAATGCACCTTGCCATAACTTAAAGTTATGACAAACTGCGCTTTTTATATATTTTTCAAATCTTCTTTTCTCTTGTATAGTGTAATGCATGAAGAGGATAACAAAAAACATGGGAAAAGGAGATTTTGATATGATTCAGATAAAGTATGATATTGTAGGTTCTTTCCTCCGCCCGGAGGCAATTAAAAAAGCGAGAGCAGAGTTTAAAAGTGGTGCAATCACAAGAGAAGATTTGAAAAAGGTTGAGGACGAGGAGATTGCAAAGCTGGTTAAAAAAGAAGTGGAGCATGGCCTTCCATTTATCACAGATGGAGAGTTCCGCCGCCGCTGGTGGCATCTGGACTGGCTGAAAGAGTTCGATGGATTTGATACAATTCATTTTACGAAGGAAATCAATGGAACGAGCAATGAAATCGAGCTTGGAACAGTGACAGGAAAGATTTTCTATGACAAGAATAAGGTTCACCCGGAGGTGGAAGCATGGGATTATCTTCACAGGCTGGCATCCCAGTATGAAGGCGTGACTGCGAAGAAATGTATTTCCGGTCCGAATATGATTCTGATCGATCACTTCCTTCAGCTTGGCAACAAAGAAACTCCGTATTACGAAAGAGATTTAAAAGCTTTGATTGATGATATTGCAAAGGCTTATCAGGATGCAATTTTGGATTTTTATGATCATGGATGCCGTTATCTGCAGATTGACGATACTTCATGGACCTACCTGATCGATGAGAAGTTTTTACAGAAAGTAGAAGCACTTGGTTATACGCAGAAAGAGGTGTTGAACTGGTTTTGGAATGTGTCCACAAAAGCACTGGAAAAGAAGCCGGTTGATATGGTTGTTGCAACACATTTCTGCAAAGGAAATTTCAAAGGGAATCCGTTATTTTCTGGATTTTATGATGCAGTGGCACCAGTCATTGCAGACATTCCGTATGATGCATTCTTTGTAGAGTATGACGATGCGCGCTCAGGTTCTTTTGAACCTTGGAAAGTGTTAAAAGATAAGGACGCTCTCTTTGTGGCAGGTCTGATCTCCACAAAGAATCCTGTTCTGGAAGACCACGATGAAATTAAGAAACGTTATGAGGAAGCAAAAGCGGTAGTGGGAGAGCAGATTGCACTCTCCCCGCAGTGTGGATTTGCTTCCGTGGAAGAAGGAAACTGTATTGACGAAGAGACGCAGTGGAAGAAGATAGACCTTCTCGTATCCTGCAAGGACTTCTTATAAGAAATCTGTTTGCCAGGCAGACTGAAAATTCACATTGAGGATTATGAATGAGTCTTGAAAATATATATCAGCTGACTAAATGAGAAAATCACTTATTTAGTCGGCTTTTTAGCGTGTGTGCATATGACAAAAGGGTCTGGAAAGCTTAGCAGAGTGCCGAAACTCCATAGTTTCTTAAGGAAACTCATAAATTTTATTAAGATATTCTAAAGTATGTTGTTATTTTATTTTCTGCGTATAAAATAGGTATTATGAACAAATTAAGCAGAGAGAAAATGTGTAAAAAAGAGAAAAAAGAAATCTTAAGAATTTTATTGCCACCGATATTTACATTTTTGTTGAATTCTGTGGTATACTGGAGTGCACCCTTAATCAAAACAGGAATTGTGGCACACAATCTGTCGAGTTCTGTTGACAGGATTGTTCCATTTATGCCGCAATTCATCATAATTTATTTTGGATGCTATATATTCTGGGTTGTGAATTATCTACTCATTGCGGCGCAGAAAGATGAGCACAGGTATCAATTTTTTACTGCTGACTTTTATGCGCGGCTGATCTGTTTTGTCTGTTTTGTATTTTTCCCAACTACAAATACAAGACCGGAACTTACAGGCAGTGATATCTTTACTGGTGCAGTTCGTTTCCTGTACCAGATTGACAAGCCGGTAAATTTGTTTCCGTCCATTCACTGTATGGCGAGCTGGTTTTGCTGTATAGGACTTAGAAAATGTGAAAATGTTCCAAAGTGGTACCAAAATTTGTCTGAGATTATCGCAGTTCTGGTATTTATTTCTACCCTTGCGCTCAGACAGCATGTACTGGTTGATGTATTTAGTGGAATTTTGGTGGCAGAAGCAACATGGCAGATAAGCAGACGTACGAATGGATATCAGATTTATCAGAGAATCGTTGAATATATGTCAGATTGGCTGCAACATATCATTAACCGGCTGAAACATGTATGGAAGGATTTTTTTTTCGGGCCAAAAGGAAACAGCTGACAGGGGGAAGGAAGAATGGCAGATAAGAAGAAAATGATATTTAATATAGTATTCCTGATCCTTGTATTTGCCGGAACACTGTATGGCGTCTTTCACGGGGAGGATCTGGGAGAAATCGTCCACATTGTGAAGACAGTGGATCCGCTTTGGCTGATTCCAGGTGTGATCTGTGTCGTGATTTTTATCTGGGGTGAATCCATCATCATTTTTTATATGATGCATACGCTTGGAATCAAACTGAAAAAATGGACCTGTTTTTTATTTTCCTCGGTCGGTTTTTTCTTTAGCTGTATTACTCCGTCAGCGACAGGCGGACAGCCGGCTCAGATATATTATATGAAAAAAGAGAAGATTCCGATTCCGGTGTCTACGCTTGTTCTTATGATCGTGACGATTACATATAAGCTGGTACTTGTGGTCATCGGAGTTACACTGACAATTTTTGGTCAGGGCTTTATTAAGGCACACCTTTACCGGGTTCGTCACATTTTTTATCTGGGGACGGCACTCAATGTATTCTGTGTGTCAGGAATGCTGGTACTTGTATTTCATCCGATGCTTGCAAGATCAATTCTTGTAAAAGGACTTGACCTTCTGGAAAAAATGCATTTGATGAAGAAAAAGAGTTCAAGACTTGAAAAGTTGAATGCTTCTATGGATCAGTACCGTGCTACGGCGGTGTATCTGCGGGAGCATGTATGGGTGCTTGTGGGAGTGTTTGCAATTACAGTATTCCAGAGATTTGCATTGTTCGCGGCAACCTGGTTTGTATATAAAGCATTTGGACTCTCCGGAAGTTCTGCGTTTGTCATAATTATATTGCAGGGAACCATCTCTGTGGCTGTGGATATGTTGCCACTGCCAGGAGGAATGGGAATCAGCGAACAGTTATTTTTAAGAATATTTTTACCAATATTTGGAAATAAGTTATTGCTTCCGGGAATGCTCTTAAGCCGTGGCCTGGGATATTACACCGAGCTGCTCTTAAGTGCACTGCTTACAATTTTTGCGAATTTTACAATAGGAAGAAATGTTAAAAAGGGATAAGAAAGTTGAGGAAAATGAATGATGTTAGGTGTATATGATTACACAGTAGTGCTGACTTATGTAAGTGTATTGATTTCGATGGGAGGAATGCTGTTTTCTATGAATGGTTATCCGAGAATGGCGATTGTCTGTCTGGCACTGTCAGGATTTTGTGATATGTTTGACGGCAAGATTGCCCGGACGAAAAAAAATCGTACTGAAGTGGAGAAAAAGTTTGGAATTCAGATTGATTCGTTGGCAGATATTATCTGTTTTGGTGTGGGTCCGACATTGATCGCATATCGTATGGGAATGAACCATGGTATCGGAGTTGCGATTCTGATGTTCTATGTGCTGGCAGGACTGATCCGTCTGGCATGGTATAATGTGTCTGAAGAAATCCGTCAGGAAGAGACCACGGAAAACAGGGAATGTTATCAAGGACTTCCGATTACTTCTATGGCAGTTGCACTTCCTATTTTATATGTGTTCCGTCCGATACTTGGCAAAGATTTTATCATTGCCTTGCATGCGCTTGTACTGATCATCGGACTTTTGTTTATCACAAATTTCAGACTCCGCAAGCCGAAGAAGCTGGGACAGACTGTCATGGTTGTCATTGTCGCACTGGCAGTGCTGCATGGACTGCATATCTGGTAGAGAATTCCTGCAAAGCCAGGTGGAATCGTGAAAGAATATATGAGAGATTGAACATTAAGTGAGGGAAAAGACATGGCTGTGACATATATCACTCGTGATGGAACGAAAATAGACGGAACGACTGGACAGGATCACCTGTTAGAAGTTATTTATGGTCATGCGCTGACCAGAATGCTGCTCCGCCCATTTTTGTCTCCGGCAGTTTCTGATATTTGTGGAAAGTTTTTAAGTACAAGACTTTCCAGGAGGATAATCCCTTCCTTTGTAAAAAAGAATCACATTGATCTTGGCATTTATGAAAAGCAGGAATTTGATTCCTATAATGCATTTTTTACAAGGAAGATCAAGGCGGAGCAAAGACCGATCAATGAACAGAAAAATATTCTGATCAGCCCAAGCGACGGAAAAGTCACTGCATATCCAATCACGCAGAAAGGGAGATTCTGGATCAAACACACACAGTACACGGCAGCGCAGCTTTTAAAAGATGAACGTTTGGCAGAACGTTATATGGGTGGCTGGATTTATGTGATCCGTCTGACAGTGGATGATTATCACCGGTACTGCTATGTAGCAGATGGACGAAAGTCAAGGCAGCGGAAGATTCGCGGCGTACTTCATACCGTGAACCCAGTGGCAAATGATTACTATCCAATTTACAAAATGAATTCGAGGGAATATTGTCTTCTAAAGACAAAGGAGCTAGGAACAATCCTTCTTATGGAAGTAGGAGCTTTGATGGTTGGAAAAATCAATAATCATGAAGAAGATTCTGCTCAGGTAAAACGTGGTGACGAAAAAGGAATGTTCGAATTCGGTGGTTCTACGATTGTGGTGATGACAGAGCCTGGCATGGCAGAACCGGACAAGGATATTATCCATAATACAAAAGCACAGGCAGAGACATTGGTAAAAATGGGCGAGCCTATTGGGGGTAAATATGAATAATTCCGGGCGTTAAAAAAATATAATCTTATGTTGACATTATGAAAAATGAGTGTTATATTACAAGTAGAACAAAAAGAGTTCTAAAGTAATCGAGAAATTATGTTTTATGGCAGATATGATTACCCCACAGGTAAATTCCTGTGGGGTAATTTAAGATATCAGAGGGTATCAGAATACAATCTGCAGACATTCTTGAATATGAAAAACAGCAAACTAAGGGAGGAACAGATTATGTCAGCAAAAAGAGATTATTATGAAGTCCTAGGAGTTAGCCGGGATGCAGACAAGAACACAATAAAAAAGGCATATCGGAAACTGGCAAAAAAATACCACCCGGATACAAATCAGGGAAATGCACAGGCGGCAGAGCGCTTCAAGGAAGCAACAGAAGCCTACAATATATTAAGTGACCCGGAAAAGAAAAAAATGTATGACCAGTTTGGTCATGCTGCATTCGATGGAAGCGGTGCAGCAGGTGGTGCTTATGGTGGCGCTTATAGCAGAAATGGAGGCGGTACTTACCAGTATGCAGGACCGGACGGTACATTCCATGAATATCATTTTGAAGGAAATGGCGATATGGACGATTTCCTGAAGAACATTTTTGGAGGAAGCTTTGGTGGCTTTGGCGGCGCTACAAGAAGTTCTTCGAAAGGATCAAGGAGTGGCTTTAGTGGAAGTGGCTTTGGAAGAAGTGGCTTTGGCGGCACTGGTTTTAGTGGAAGTGGCTTTGGAGGAAGCGGCTTTAGTGGAAGTGGCTTTGGCGAAAGTGGATCGTATGCAAATTACAGCCAGGGCGGAGCAGATGTTACAGCAGAAATTACAGTAGGATTTGACGAAGCTGCCTTTGGTTGTGAGAAAGTCATACATTTGACGGAAAATAATGGAAAAGTAGTAGGCAAAGCATTGAAGGTAAAGATTCCGGCCGGCATTGATACGGGTAAGAGTATTCGGCTTCGCGGAAAAGGAAATCCGGGAATCAATGGCGGAAAAGCAGGAGATCTTCTTCTGAAAGTGAAAGTCGCATCAAAACCAGGATATGAACGGAAGGGCATGGATGTTTACACAACAGTCAGAGTTCCATTCACAACAGCAGTACTTGGCGGTGAGGCGAAGGTTGAGACACTTCACGGAAATGTATTGTGTAAGATTAATCCGGGAACTCAGTCCGGAACAAAGATTCGTTTGAGAGGCAAAGGAATTGTTTCTATGAAAGATAAGAATCAGCAAGGAGATCAATATGTGACGGTCCAGATTGATGTGCCGGGAAATCTGAGTGAAGAAGCAAAAAGAAAATTAAGAGAATTCGAAGTAGCATGTAAGAAAGGACAACAAGGTGTAGCATAATAATAAAAGAATAGATTTATAATATAGATTTACAGGATAAACCTAAACCTACAGTTTAACGAATTACTGTGTTCGTGTATTGACGCTTTCTTAAGAAAAGCTTATAATGAACAAAGATATTGTCTGCGTAGATATTGCTTGCGTAGATATTGCTTGCTTTGAATCTACGCTTTAAGCATAGATAATATAAGGAAAGCAGGCAGATTATAAAGACATGTAATTGTATATGGATACAGATTATGTAAAATATATGCTAAGGAGAACAAAAAATGAAGAAAATTATCTTAACCGGTGACAGACCAACAGGACGTCTTCATGTGGGACATTATGTAGGATCACTGCAGGAGCGTGTGAAATTGCAGAATTCCGGTGATTATGATGAAATCTATATTATGATTGCAGATGCTCAGGCATTGACAGACAATGCGGAACATCCAGAGAAAGTAAGACAGAATATTATGAATGTGGCACTGGATTATCTTGCTTGCGGAATCGACCCGGCAAAATCTAATATTTTCATTCAGTCTATGGTTCCGGAACTGACAGAGCTTACATTTTATTATATGAATCTGGTTACAGTGTCCAGGGTACAGAGGAACCCTACAGTAAAAGCCGAGATTCAGCAGAGAAATTTTGAGGCAAGCATTCCGGTCGGATTTTTCTGCTATCCGATCAGTCAGGCAGCAGATATCACGGCGTTTCGTGCAACAACTGTACCGGTAGGAGAGGATCAGCTGCCGATGCTGGAGCAGTGTAAAGAAATCGTACACAAATTCAACAGCGTGTATGGTGAGACACTGACAGAGCCAGATATTATTCTTCCATCTAACAAAGCATGCCTGAGACTGCCAGGAATCGACGGTAAGGCAAAGATGAGTAAATCACTTGGAAATTGTATTTACCTGTCAGATGAAGCAGAAGACATTAAGAAAAAAGTTATGTCCATGTTCACGGATCCGAATCACTTAAGAGTCGAAGATCCAGGGCAGGTAGAAGGCAACCCGGTATTCATTTATCTTGATGCATTCTGCAAGCAGGAATATGTAGACGAATTTCTTCCAGATTATGCAAACCTGGAGGAACTGAAAGAACATTACAAACGCGGTGGACTTGGAGATGTAAAAGTAAAAAAATTCCTGAACAATGTAATGCAGGCAGAACTTGCACCAATTCGCGAGAGAAGAAAATCATGGGAGAAGAGACTCCCGGATGTATACGACATTCTCAAAGAAGGAAGCAAGGTTGCAGAGGCAAAAGCTGCAGAAACACTTCGAGATGTAAAAAATTCTATGAAGATAAACTATTTTGAAGATCCAGACTTTTTGAAATAATTGGAATTGTTTTGACGATTACAAAAAGGGACAGGTTAAAGTTTAATTGGGGACGGGGTTTTTTTGAAAAAACCCCGTCCCCAATTATATATTTTCAAAATTGTATATATAATATTACTAGCGATTTTGGGTAGAAAGAGGTTTTTAAATGCATACGTTAAAGAGATTTATTCAATATTATGCGCCGTACAAAGCTGTTTTTTTCTTAGATCTTGTCTGTGCAGCGATAATCAGCCTGGTGGATCTGGCTTTTCCTCAGATTTTACGGACACTTACGAGGACGTTGTTTGTGGAAAATGCGTCTTCAATTATGCGTAATCTTGTACCGATAGGGATTGTGTTGTTCTTGATTTATGTTCTTCAGGCATGTTGCAAATATTATGTCAGTTATCAGGGGCATATGATGGGAGCACATATGGAGCGAGATATGCGCCAACAATTGTTTGATCATTATGAAAAATTATCATTTTCTTATTATGATCAGAACAATTCCGGACAGATGATGAGTAAACTGGTATCGGATCTGTTTGATATTGCGGAGTTTGCGCATCACGGACCGGAGAATTTATTTATCTCGCTGATTAAAATTATCGGCTCTTTTGTATTTTTATTCCTGATCAACTGGAAGCTTGCGATCCCACTTCTTGTGATGGTTGTATTTATGATTTTCTTTTCAGGCAGCCAGAACCGGAAGATGCAGACAACATTTATGGATAACAGGCAGAAAATCGGGAACGTGAATTCCAGTTTGCAGGATACGCTTGCCGGAATCCGTGTCGTACAGTCTTTTGCAAATGAAGAGATTGAGCGGGAGAAATTCATGGAGAGCAATCATGGATTTCTTTTATCTAAGAAAGCGAACTATCAGTGTATGGGAAGCTTTATGAGTGGAAATCTGTTCTTTCAGGGCATGATGTATCTGATTACGCTTGTATTTGGAGGCTGGCTCATAGCCCATGGTCAGATGGAAGTAGCTGATCTTGCTATGTATGCGCTTTATATCGGAATCTTTATCAGCCCGATTCAGATTCTTGTGGAGCTGACTGAGATGATGCAGAAAGGTCTGTCCGGATTCCGGAGATTTCTGGACGTGGTCGAGACAGAGCCTGAGATTACGAATGCACCGGACGCAGAGACGCTTGATGATGTGAAGGGAGATGTGAATTATGAAAATGTTTCCTTTCATTATAGTGATGATGACACGCCGGTTCTGGAAAATGTATCGTTCCATATTCCGGCTGGAAAATCAATTGCGTTGGTTGGTCCTTCTGGAAGTGGCAAGACAACAATTTGTTCCCTGCTTCCGAGATTTTACGATGTAACAGGTGGAAAGATTACGGTTGACGGAAAAGATGTGAGAAAGCTGACCCTTGAGAGTCTGCGTAATCAGATTGGTCTTGTGCAGCAGGATGTTTATCTTTTCTGTGGAAGTATCCGTGAAAATATTGCATATGGTAAGCCTGACGCTACGATGGAAGAGATTGAAGATGCGGCAAAGAAAGCCAATATCCATGACTTTATTATGGAACTTCCGGATGGATATGAAACATTTGTCGGAGAAAGAGGAACCCGACTTTCCGGTGGACAGAAGCAGAGAATTTCTATTGCCAGAGTTTTCCTTAAGAATCCGCCAATCCTGATTCTGGATGAGGCAACCAGTGCATTGGACAATGAAAGTGAACGTTGGATCCAGCAGAGTCTTGAAGAGTTGGCAAAGAATCGTACGACCATTACAATTGCACATCGTTTGTCCACGATTCGTAATGCAGATGAGATTCTGGTCGTTGCCGACAATGGAATAGCAGAACGTGGAACACACGATGAGTTGATTGCACGTGGGGGTATTTACGCACATTATTATGAAATGTCATAGTTTTTACAAAATGTAGATAAAATTGGCACATAGATTTAGATAATATGGAAATTGATGTGTCACTTAGAAAATGTTATTATAATAACAATCTTTACGATTTAAAGTATTTAAAGAATGAGGTACGTACTATGAGTTCATTAGATAAACAGATAGATTTTACAGAAAACTCATGCAAGGAGTTTATTGATGTCCTTGCAAGCAGTGCCCCGATTCCGGGAGGCGGCGGAGCTTCTGCTTTAGTTGGAGCAATCGGAGTGGCACTCGGCAATATGGTGGGAAGTCTTACTGTCGGTAAGAAGCGTTATGCAGATGTAGAAGAAGATATTATCCGTTGTAAAAAAGAAGCAGATGAAATTACAAAGCGGCTTCTTGAACTTGTGGCAAAAGATGCCGAGGTCTTTGAACCATTAAGCAAAGCGTACAGTCTGCCAAAGAGTACGCCGGAAGAACTTGCAAAAAAGGAAGAAGTTATGGCAGTTGTGTTAAAAGATGCATGTGAAGTACCGCTTGAAATTATGAAAACCTGTGCAAGAGGATTAGACCTGATGAAAGAGTTTGCTGAAAAAGGAAGCCGGATTGCACTTAGTGATGCAGGAGTCGGAGCAACACTTTTGAAGTCTGCACTGCAGGGCGCGTCATTGAACATTTATATTAACACAAAATCTATGAAAGATCGTGTCTTAGCTCAACAGTTGAATGATGAGACAGACAGTCTCAGAAAAACTTATGAGAAGAAGGCAGATGAAATATTTGAAAATGTATGCAATGAGATTCGTTAAGTCACGGTAATGAAAAAGGAGAATCGTAAAATGGCACAGATACTGTTAGGTAAAGAAGTAACTGCTTCATTGAATGAGGAGATTGAAGAAAAAGTAAAAACATTAAAAGAGCATCAAGTGATGCCGAAACTTGGAATTATCCGAATTGGTGAAAAACAGGATGATATTGCATACGAGCGCAATGCTGTCAAGCGTTGCGAAAAATTATCTGTGGCATATGAAAAGTTTCTGCTTCCGGAAGATGTAACGGAAGAAATAGTGATTGATACGATCCAGAAACTAAACAAGGCGGAAGATATTCACGGAGTATTGGTTTTCCGCCCGCTGCCATCTCATCTGGACGAAGAGAAAATCTTAAATACATTGGCTGTAGAAAAGGACGTAGATGGAATTACCAATCTTTCCATGGCAGGTATATTTGCTGGAAAAGAGATGGGCTATGCGCCTTGTACCGCAAGTGCATGTATCAGGATACTGGATCATTATGGAATTGACTGTACCGGAAAAAAAGCAGTGATCGTAGGACGAAGCCTTGTAGTCGGAAAGCCGGTATCTATGATGCTTCTGAAGAAAAATGCAACAATTACAGTCTGTCATACAAAGACTAAGAATCTGGAGCAGGAAGTACAGGCGGCAGATATCGTAGTTGCGGCAGCAGGAAGTGCAGGATTTATAAAGAAAGAACATTTAAGACCGGGACAGGTTGTTATCGACGTGGGAATCAATGTGAACAAAGAAGGCAATCTGTGCGGAGATGTAGCATTTGATGAGGCAGAACCGATTGTAGATGCAATTACACCGGTTCCAGGAGGAGTTGGCGGAGTCACGACTTCAATTTTGGTGGAGCATGTGGTAAATGCAGCACTTTTGAAAATGAAAGCCAGTGAGAAATAGTATTACAAATATGTGAAAAGGTTAAAAAACATCAAGAAAAAGGTTAAAATTGTTTCTTGAAATTTCTGCTCATAAGTATATAATATCAATTTGTAAATAAATAATAGTTCACCGAAATTCGTTGATGAGAACAATGCCATATCAATTGTTATTTCACAGAGAGCCTGTGTGTGGTGGAAGCAGGCAGTAGCAAGATAAGGATATCCTCTCTGAGAAGCGGGTTGAAAGTTATATCAGTAGACTTCGCCGGTATCCTCCGTTACAGGGAAAGCGTATGATAGTACGTGACAGAGTGTCGTAAAATATTGTATTTTACGGAATCAGGGTGGTAACGCGGAATTTTATTCGTCCCTTTTCAGACTATGGTCTGGGAAGGGACTTTTTGCATTGTATGCTATACAAATATGCATGGAATGAGAGTAGTTTTGGTGGACATGTAATAGCTTAAGGAGGACTTGAAAATGAAAGCATTACAAAAAGCAAGCAAATTTTTATCAGATTACACGTCGGTTGTAGTAATCGCAATTGCGATTGTTACATTTTTCGTACCATCTATGATGGGGTGGGTCAATTACTCCCTGTTTACAGATATGGTAGCCAATAAATTCACCAGTCAGTCTATTATCATTGGTGTCATCATGTTCAGTATGGGTCTGACACTGACAACAGAAGATTTTAAGATACTGGCACAGCGTCCATTTGATATCTGTGTAGGTGCGATCGCACAGTATCTGATCATGCCATTTCTGGCGTTTGCACTGACGAAGTTATTACATCTTCCTGACGGAATCGCACTTGGACTGATTTTAGTAGGCTGCTGCCCAGGAGGCGTATCTTCCAATATCATGTCTTATCTGTGTGGTGGAGATGTGGCATTTTCTGTAGGAATGACAACAGTATCTACACTGGTTTCCCCGGTTATGACACCGCTTATGGTATCATTTCTCGCAAGAGGAACTCAGATTACGATCAAAGGACTTCCAATGTTCGTATCTATCATTGAGACAGTAATCCTTCCTGTAGGATTTGGATTTTTACTGAATTATCTGTATGGTAAGAAGAAAATGTTCCATGAGATCCAGCAGATGATGCCAGGGGTTGCAGTTCTTGGACTTGCATGTGTTGTTGGTGGTGTTGTATCTTCACAGGGATCAAAATTCTTCCAGTCCGGCGTTGTAATTTTTGTTGCAGTACTGCTTCACAATGGACTTGGATATCTGTTCGGATACGGTGCAGGAAAACTGGTCGGAATGAACACATCCAAAAAGAGAACGATAGCGATCGAAGTCGGAATGCAGAACGCAGGACTCGCCACAAATCTTGCTACAACGACAGCGCAGTTCGCGTCCACACCGGAGTCAGCAATCATCTGTGCAGTCTCCTGTACATGGCATTCTATCTCAGGAACATTACTTGCAGGAATGTTTGCAATGTATGATAAAAAGAAAGAAAAAGCTGCTGGAAAAGTAGTTACAGAACAGTAAAAATATTAAAAAAAAGCTGCCGGGAAACAGTCGGAACGACTCGAAACAAGGCAGCTTTTTGCGTAGTCAGAGAGCCCTTAAAAAACGTGCTGTGCAAAGAAAGGTTGTTCTTTTTGAAAAAATAGTATATAATGTCTTAGTGTTAACCCCAAAACAAACAAGAAAGGATTACATTTATGAACATGCATAAGAAACGGATCGCAAGACGCGGGGCAGCCTTTGTCTGTGCGTTCGGTGTCGCACTGTCAGCAATGCCGGTGCATGCAGCGGAGGTCAAAAGCCTCGAAGATAAGACCAGTAATCTTCAAAGTCAACTGGAAGGGATTAATCAGGATTTGGTTACGCTC
Source organism: Dorea sp. 210702-DFI.3.17 (assembly GCF_020560825.1). Classification (NCBI taxonomy): domain Bacteria; kingdom Bacillati; phylum Bacillota; class Clostridia; order Lachnospirales; family Lachnospiraceae; genus Dorea; species Dorea sp. 210702-DFI.3.17. Next base: position 22,877 of record NZ_JAJCNB010000023.1, on the reverse strand, counting down.
AGCAATAAGATTGCTGAGACAGAAGCGGAAATTGAAGAGTCGAACAATGAAGTATACCGCCTGGAGGCATCACTTCAGATTTCTCGTAATAACGAGGAAAAGCAGTATGAAACGATGAAGACTCGTATTAAGTACATGTATGAAAATGGTTCAGAGACAATGATCACTATGCTGTTTACTGCAGACAGTATGGGAGACTTCCTCAACAAAGCCGAGTTCATTCAGAACATTACCGATTATGATAAGGAAATGTTGGAGAACATGATGGAGATACGTCAAGGTATCGAGACGCAGGAAGAGGATCTTAAGAGCCAGCAGCAGGAACTGACAGATTTACAGAGTCAGTTAAATACTGAGCAGCAGAATCTTCAGGCGAAAGCAGCAGCAACTTCCACAGATCTTGCGACTGTGAATGCGCAGCTTCAGGCAGCGCGTGAGGCACAGGCAAAGCAGGAGGAAGAAGCGCAGAAAAAAGCACAGGAAGAAGCGGCAAAGCAGGCATCAGCTTCCACTGGAAATAATACTTCCGGAAGCAGTTCCAATAATAACAGCTCTTCCAAACCTTCTAATTCCGGAAGTAATAATAACTCCGGGAGCAGTTCCAGTAATGGAAAGTATAATATTCCTTCCGGTGGTCTGACCCCATCCAAAGGGAGAATCTGGTTTAACGGACATACTGAAACCTATTATTCACAGAAGGTACTTCCGGGAGCAGGACTTAACATTCCGGGACGTCATATTGCGAGTGACGGAACAATCCGTGACAAAGATGGTTATATTGTACTTGCCAGTGATGACTATCCAAAAGGAACCGTGGTCGAGACATCTCTTGGAGCTGGAAAAGTTTATGATAGTGGAAGTGGAAAAGGTAATATCGATTTGTATACCGACTGGTAGGAAAAGAAAGAGTGAGAACTCATATGACAGAAAAATTGCTCAGACCGTGTAAGGTCTGAGCAATTTTTTGTCATATAGAATGTGTACTAAATTTTTGGCTGATACCGCATATTGGAAACTTTGTAGATTGTGATAAACGCCTTAGGATCCACCTGATTGATGTATTTCATCAATTTCTGGTATTCTGTTTTATCCACAATGGTGATAATTTCATTATGCTTTTCCATTGTGTAAGCACCGATGGCTTCATAGATAGTAGCCCCGCTGTGCAGTTCATATAAAATGAAGTGGCGCAGCTCTTCTTCTTTCTGGGTGATGATGCAGACGCGCCGTTTCATATCTTGATTGAAGATAAAGTGATCCAGTACGATTCCGTTAAAATAAGTACCGAGGACACTTAAAACTACAGTTTTCTTATCGTACACAAGTGCTGCGGACAGAGCCACACACATACCGGACAGTGACATAGCTTTTCCGAGATCCATATGCAGATATTTGTTCATGATTTTGGCTACAATATCTAGTCCGCCAGAAGAGGCATTTCGATTGAACAAAATTGCAAGTCCGACGCTTACGACCAGTATATAACAGAGTACATCTAGTTCCTGGCTGTCGGTCATGGAGTAAAAATCCGGGAAAATCTTTTCGAAAAGCCCCAGAAACAGTGGAAGCATAATGCTTGTATAGACAGTTTTTGCTCCGAATTCCCGACCGCATGTAAAGAATCCGATAATCAGAAGCACTATATTTAAGATCATAGTGATTGCTGACAATGGAAGCGGTACAAAGTTTGACAGAATGATTCCAAGACCAGAGATACTGCTGACAGAAGCGTGGCTTGGTACAAGGAAGAAGTAGACTGCAGCGGCAATAATTGCCACAGCAAGCGTCAGAATCAACGTTTCCTTTACAGAGTCTGCGTATTGATTTTTCTTATTCATATGTAACAATCCCCCACAAATAACATTTGCAACATTCATTTGCAAAGTATATTTTAACTGGTTCTGTGTGGAATAACAAGGTGTCTGTTGTATAAAATTGACAGAGATTTATAAAGAGCAGTATAATTAAAAAAGTAATAGCAAATGAGGGGATGGATTGGGAGGAGATGTATGGGAAAAAGAAAAGCCGTTTATTGGATCCTTCTTGCTTTGATAATGGTTACAGTGACAGGTTGTGGCTATACGCTGGAAGAAAAGAGAGAAATGAAGCGTTATGAAAAGCAAGGACGGGAAAATGCGAAAAATTATATAAGAGAAAAATATGGAATTGATGCAAAGATTACAGAGATAAACTGTGAGAAATACAGTTCAAGTCCGGTGCCGGATTTTTTCCCTTCTCCCACCGGAAATGTATTCGTGAAAATGAAGTACAAGGGGGCAGATTTTTTAGTTGCGATATCAGGGCAGAAAAAGAATACGGACGGGCTTGATAACTATCAGTTTCAGGAGATTGCCACAGCATTTGCACAAGAAATGTATAACATCACAGGACTTCACGCAGAGAGTGCCTATGTATGTTATGGTGAGTATGGAACGGTAAAAGACGAAAAAAATGGAATGATCCACACATTTTATGATGGGGATAATCTGGCAGAAGTCTTACAGAAGGAATCTGCAAGAGCTGTTGTATCTTATGCCAATCAGGACGTAGAACAGATTCCTGTATCGCAGATAAGTCAGAAGACAGGCGTTGATACAATATTGCTTACGGATTACGAGAGCCGGGAAGCATATCAGACGGTTGGGTGTCCATATTATAACCTGGCTGGCTGGCCGATTGAAAATGGAATAGAGAATCAACTATATCTGATGAATGGATATCGTGTTGTGGGTGCGGGTGAAGATACCTATGTAAAATGTGAGAAAAAAATTCAGGAGGATATTATCCTGATTACAGAAAATCCAAAGGATCAGATCATACTTGAAAAAACCAGTCTGGATTCACAGGAAAATTGGAATGGGAATGGATTTATTGATGCGAAGCAGGTGGCCAGTGCCTATACATTTGACACAAATTCTGAAAAAGTATATGTGTATTTTCCGGTGGAAAAACTGGACACGAAAGAAGTGAAAGAAGCTCAGTTAGTCAAGCAGTATCAGTACAAAGGAGAAACATGCTATGACAATATCATCAGCAAAGTGACTGATAATGGCAAGTATATTCATGGCATCGTCTATACAAGAGACGAGACGGAGATAAAAATATCCGTGTTTATAGATCAGTAGGTGAAGAAAGCAATGAAGAAATTACCGAGTGCTCTTGACACAAAATAAAAATCGATTTATACTAGGCATTGTAAATAAAAGGGGAGCTTGTGATAGCAGGCTGAGAGGAAGTCTTCAATTTCGACCCAGAACCTGATTTGGATAATGCCAACGTAGGAACGTATAAGATGATATTACGGGAGATACCTTGGTGTATCTCCTTTATTTTTTCATAGGAAAGACCTTGTTATGTTAATATATTAAAGCAATTGTTAAAAAGGTCTTTCTTATAAAATAAAACGCTCCGCGAGGATGCGCACTCGCGCGAATGAGAATTTTTCTAAGCAGGTACAAATTATAGAATATAGGAAATTTTGAGAGTGAACAGAGTTCATGAAGGGGTGCACCACCGCGGGTGTATTTCTTTGTGAACTCTGTTTTATATAATAGGAAATTACATTTCCTTTTATATAAAAAGCCTCCGGCAGGAGGCGCACTCACATTTCCGGAAAGGAGCAGCCATGATTACAGTCAATGGAGAGAACAGAATATTGGAACATCCAGTGTCGGTAACGGAATACTTGAAAGCATGTAATTATATTCCGGTGCAGGTAGTAGTAGAATTGAATGAGGAGATCATCAAAAGAGAAAATTATGATACAACTGTACTGAAAGATGGAGATGTTGTAGAGATTCTGCATTTTATGGGCGGCGGAAGCTTCTAAGCTTCACGATATGCGAATAGCAGGTATCATAATTTATGAGTAAACAAAGAAAGGTGGATAAAAAAATGACAACAACAAACACAAATGAAGACAAATTAATCCTGGGAGGACATGAATTTACTTCCCGTTTTATTATGGGATCTGGAAAATTTTCATTGGAGCTTATGAAAGCATGTATTGAAAAAGCAGGAGCACAGATCGTAACACTTGCTTTGCGCCGTGCTAATGAAGGCGGACTTGCTAATATTCTGGATTATGTGCCGAAGGACGTAACACTTCTTCCGAATACATCCGGTTCCAGAAATGCGCAGGAAGCAGTTCGTATTGCAAGACTTTCCAGAGAGCTGGGTTGTGGAGATTTTGTAAAGCTTGAAGTTATTCACGATTCGAAATACCTTCTTCCGGATAATTACGAGACAATCAAGGCAACAGAGATCCTTGCAAAAGAAGGGTTTGTTGTTATGCCATACATGTATCCGGATTTGAATGCAGCCAGAGATCTGGTAAATGCAGGGGCAGCCTGTGTGATGCCTCTTGGTTCTCCAATCGGTTCAAATAAGGGAATTTGTACAAAAGAGTTTATCCAGATTCTTATTGATGAGATTGATCTTCCGATTATCGTTGATGCAGGAATCGGTCGTCCGTCACAGGCATGTGAAGCTATGGAAATGGGTGCTTCAGCAGTGATGGCCAATACTGCTATTGCGACAGCAGGAGATGTCCAGGTTATGGCTGAAGCGTTTAAAAAGGCAATTGAGGCAGGAAGAAGTGCTTATCTTTCCGGATTAGGAAGAATACTGGATAAAGGAGCAAGTGCGTCTTCACCATTAACAGGATTTTTGCATGAGTAAATTGCACTGATAACAGAATACAAGTATAAAGATATACAAGAAAAGATATACGAGAGGATCAATGTAACAGCGATGGTAGAAACAATGCAGACCAGTAAAAAAGATGGTCATTTTAATGAAAGTATTGTAAATGAAGAAATACTGGAAGATATGAAAAAGAATCGTATCGATCATATGAAGTATCTTCCGGATATGGAGCAGTTGGAAGAATCTGATGTGATGGACCAGGTTATTTCTGCAATGAAAGCATATGATTATGATAAATATACAGAAGCAGATGTAAGAAGAGCACTGGCGCATGATAACCGGATACCAGAGGATTTTCAGGCACTGCTTTCGCCGGCAGCACTTCCGCTTTTAGAGGAGATTGCGCAGCAAGCACAGATTGAAACAAGAAAGCATTTTGGAAACAGTGTGTATATGTTCACGCCAATTTATATTGCAAACTACTGTGAAAATTACTGTATTTACTGTGGATTCAACTGTTATAATAAGATTCGCCGTGCACAGCTTAATGAAGAAGAGATTGAAAAAGAGATGGCTGCTATTGCCAAGACCGGACTTCAGGAAATATTGATTCTTACAGGTGAGAGTAAGACAAAATCTAATGTGGAGTATATTGGAAAGGCATGCGAGATTGCACGAAAATATTTTAAAGTGGTAGGTCTTGAAGTATATCCGATGAATTCGGATGAGTATGCATACCTTCATAAATGCGGAGCAGATTATGTGACAGTCTTCCAGGAGACTTACAATTCAGATAAGTATGAAACATTACATTTAGCAGGACATAAAAGGATTTTTCCATATAGATTGAACACACAAGAACGTGCACTTAAGGGTGGCATGCGAGGTGTTGGTTTTGCGGCACTTCTTGGACTGGATGATTTTCGCAAAGATGCTTTCGCGACAGGTTATCATGCATATTTGCTTCAAAGAAAATATCCGCATGCAGAGATTGCATTTTCTTGTCCAAGATTGTGTCCAATCATCAATAATGATCGCATTAACCCGATGGATGTTCATGAGCCGCAGTTACTTCAGGTAGTCTGTGCATATCGTCTGTTTATGCCATTTGCAAGTATTACGGTGTCTACAAGAGAATGTGCCCGTGTTCGTGATAATCTGGTAAATATTGCAGCGACCAAGATATCCGCAGGAGTCAGCACAGGAATTGGAAGTCATGTGGAAGATATCGAAGATAAAGGTGACGACCAGTTTGAGATTTCAGACGGAAGAACGGTGGATGAAGTGTTCGATGCGCTGAAAAAGAATGGTTTACAGCCAGTTATGAATGATTATATATATTTGTAGATGTGAAATGTCAGACTACAAATAAATATTTTTTTAATGATTGCAGGGAACGGAGGTTTTTAGTATGAGAACGCGAGAAGAAGTTTTGCAGTATGCGCTATCTTTCCCGAATGTGTATGAAGAAAGACCATTTCGCGATCAGGGCTGGCAACTGGTAAGAGTAAAAGGAAGTAAGAAAACATTTTTATGGATTTATGAAAGAAATGGATATGTTAATTTAAATGTTAAAGTTGATCCGCAGTGGAGAGATTTCTGGCGCAGTACTTATGCCTCTGTTATTGCAGGGTATCATCAGAATAAAGAACATTGGAATACCATCATTTTAGATGGTTCTATTCCTGAAAATGAGATTCAAAGAATGATTTCCGAGAGCTATGATCTGATTACGTACAGCCCGACAAAAAGAATCTATGAGGCAGTGAAGAAAATTCCAAAAGGTCATGTTGCGACTTATGGTAAAGTTGCAGAGCTGGCAGGAGATGCAAAGATGGCAAGAGCAGTTGGGAATGCGCTTCATAAGAATCCGGATCCGGAACATATTCCTTGCTTTCGTGTGGTCAATGCGAAAGGAGAATTAGCCGGCGCATTTGCCTTTGGAGGAGAAAGTGTGCAGGCACAATTGCTGGAAGCAGACGGGATTGAGGTAACTGATGGAAAAGTAGATTTAAAAAAATATGGGATATAACAAAAAATAAAAAGTAAAAGAACCCAACGTGCCGTTTAAGATGTGGGCTGCATTGGGTTCTTTTATTTTTTTTGCTTTAAAGCAGAAAAGAAACCGTGTGAAATTACAGTTATGTTTCACACGGTTTTTTAGAATATACAGTTAACTAAAACTAATAATCCTTTTTATTCCATAATGTTTCCATCAATACTTATCGTTACAACCTGCCAGGGAATAAATTTTCCGCTGTTTTGAAGAGCCTTTTTGGCAGCCATTTCCAGACCGCCGCAGCATGGAACTTCCATTCTCACGATGGTTACACTTTGAATGTTGTTATTTTGAATGATTGCAGTCAGTTTCTCGCTATAATCCACCTGATCTAATTTCGGACAGCCAATTAATGTTACCTTATTCCGAATAAAATCCTGATGAAAGCTTGCGTAAGCATAAGCAGTACAATCGGCTGCAATTAAAAGCTTTGCATTGTTAAAATAAGGTGCACTGACTGGAGCCAGTTTAATCTGTACCGGCCAGCTCTGAAGTTTTGATACTGAATCTGTAGCTGAAGATGGTTCTTCAGACTTTGGTGTTTCTGTTCGTCGGATTTGCATGATTTTAGATCCCGGACAGCCGGTGTGAGGAGGCATTGCCTGTTTTTGAACGGCGATTTTTTTCTGTGCTTCTTTCACAGCTTCTTCATCATATGCAGGTGCTTCTCTTTCTTCAAATGAAATGGCACCGGTAGGACATTCCGGGAGACAATCACCAAGTCCGTCACAGAAATGTTCTCTTACCAATTCTGCTTTTCCGTTAATGATGTCAATGGCACCTTCGTGACAGGCAGTTGCACAGGCACCACATCCATTACATTTTTCTTTATCGATTCGAATAATCTTTCTTATCATTTTTACCCTCCATCAATAACATTTAACTTTTGTTTCTATCAGAATTATAGTATGATAAATACAACTTGTATGTTTGATTTCCAACAGGAGGAATGATTTTGGAAAAATATTTACCGATTTTAAAAAACAGTTCATTTTTTAAAGGTCTTACGGATGACGAGATATTATCTATCTTGCATTGTGTAGAGGCAACAGCAGTTTCAAAAGAGAGAGATTCTTATATTTTCAGAGCAGCAGATTCTACAGAAGTAATGGGACTCGTGGTGTCAGGCTGTGTTCTTGTGATTCAGGAAGACTTATGGGGACATCGAAATATTTTATCAAAATGCCATGCCGGCGATTTTTTTGGAGAACCGTATGCAGCAAGCCCGGGGGCTGTTCTGAATATCAGTGTGGTAGCAGAGGAGGATTGTGAGATTATTTTCCTAAATATCCAGAGGCTGCTGGTCACTTGTCCAACTGCATGCGGGCATCATCAGAAGCTGATCCGCAATCTGGTCAGTGTCCTGGCAAATAAGATACTGCTCCTGAACGATAAGATCACACATGTTTGCAAGCGAACGACAAGGGATAAACTATTATCATATCTGTCTGCAGAGTCCATCAGACATTCGTCTTTGTCCTTTGATATTCCTTTTGACCGGCAGCAACTGGCGGATTATCTTTGTATTGATAGAGCAGCAATGTCTACAGAGATATCAAAGTTACAAAAAGAGGGCTTTATAAAAACAAATCGAAATCATTTTGAATTGACTGTTTTTTAAAGATGTGGATTCAAGAATGAAAATGTAATATACATTATGGAAAACATAGAATTAATTTGAGAGATGTTAAAATGTGCAAGAGGAGGAAAATTTAGATGATAAATAAATTACATTTGGCAATGATTGAATTATATAAAGGAGATGCAAAGAGAATTCAACATTTCTGTAAAGTGCATAGCTATGCAAAATTGATAGCAGAAACGGAGAATGTAGATAAGAAATGTTTATTTACCATTGAAGCAGCAGCTTTGACACATGATATTGGAATTCATTTCTGTGAAGAAAAATATGGAAATTGCAATGGAAAATTACAAGAAAAAGAAGGCCCGGCAATCGCAGAAAAGCTACTCGGAGAATTAGGCTTTGATCAAGATGTATCTAATCGGGTTCAGTATCTGATCGCACATCATCATACTTATGATAACATTAATGAAATTGATTATCAAATATTAGTAGAAGCCGATTTTCTGGTTAATATTATGGAGGATGGTTTATCGAAAGAAGCAGCTTTAAAAGCCTATCATAGTATTTTCAAAACAACATGTGGAAAAATGATTTGCAGGGAGATGTTTGATATTGGCGTCAGATAGCACACCAGAGAGAAAAATTAAATCCTGAGAAAATACTAAATATTCTCTATTGTAAGGAAATCAAACTTTTGATAGAATAAATGTATTAAAGTGTCTATTATCAGGAAGGAGCTGCATAGGTGATGGTTATAAATTACAATGTCCAAGTAAGTCTGAACTGTGTACTTTTTCCTCAAAAAGAATATAGAAAATACAGAGATTGAAGCCATTTTCAACTACTGAATATGTAGCTGGGAATGGCTTTTTGTAGTATCGGAATATTCATGAAAACAGATGCATATATAAAAAGACACTTGACAGACAGATAAGGAGAAAAAGGATAATGAGAGCAGAGCAGACAGGATTTCCGTCCGTAGATAAGCCATGGCTGAAATATTACAGTGAAGAAGCAATTCAGGAAAAGCTTCCAGAATGTACAATGTATGATTTGATATACTAGAAAAATCAATCAAACTTAAGTCATACAGCGCTGAATTATTTTGGGAAAAAGATTAGTTATAAACTTTTTTTGAAAAAGTAAATGAATTTGCAAAAGCATTTCAAGCTTGCGGAATAAAAAAAGAGGATGTTGTTACGATTATGTCACTTCATACTCCGGAGACAATTTACAGTATATATGCTTTAAACCAACTTGGAGCAATTGTAAATTTGATTTATTTGACATTGAATGCAGAAGAGATATTAAAGCAAACAGACGAAGTGGGTTCTAAAATGTTTTTATATCTTGAGAACGTTCAAGATAAAGTAAAAGAGATTAAATCCAAAATGAAAGCAGAACAAATTATATATCTCCCAATTTGGAATTCCATGCCATTTCCATTAAAACAGATTGTAAAACAGAAAAGCTGCCGAGACAACAGTCTGGATGAGTTTCTAAAAAAAGGGTCAAAGGAAATAGTTCTTAAAAAAGAAAGATATCAGCCGAATATGCCTGCAGTTATTGTGTATACAAGTGGCACTACAGGTGAACCGAAAGGGGTATTGCATACGAATGATAGCTTAAATGCAATGGCTTTTCAGTATAAATTAGCAGATATGGGATTAACGACAAATTCGCGAGTATTAAATGCAATTCCGCCATTCTTAGGATTTGGAATTACTGTTGGAATTCATACACAACTTGTTTTGGGATTGGAGGGGATTCTACAGATTGACCCGAATGCAGATGCTGTTGCTAAAGCTATGATGAAAAAGAAGCCAGAACATATGATTATAGGACCAGCTTTTATTTCTGCGATTATGAAATCATGTAAATGCAATATGAGATGGTAAAAAACATTAGCTGGTGGCGGTGGCGCAATTTCTGATGAAGAAGAAAAAAGCTGAATGAGATTCTTGCCAAGTGTCATGCTACAGTGGAGTATACAGTAGGATATGGAATGACAGAATTAGGAGCAACAGTTTGTACCAATATGAATCGGTGTAATCAGTCAGGTTCTTTAGGAATTCCACTTCCAAAGGTAAATGTGAAAATCATCAATCCGGAAACTGAAGAAGAACTAGGCTATGGAGAAAAGGGAGAAATCTGCTTTTCATCACCTAGTATAATGCAGGAATATGTGAAAGATATAAAAGAGACAGAAAAAGCAATCTGGATTAAAAATGGAGAGAAGTGGATTCATATAGGTGATTTGGGATATGTAGAAAAAGATGGATTCCTATATTTTGCAGGAAGAATAAAAAGAATATATATCACCAGAGGAGCAGATGGAATTGTTTATAAATTATTTCCAGACCGAATTGAGAATGTATTGAAAAATGTAAAGGGATAAATCAAGCAGCAGTGAATGTAGTTGAAGATGAAAAAAGAGTTCATGTTGCCAGAGCATATATAGTAGTTGATGACAGCTATGAGTGTTATAGTGATCAAATTGAAAAAGTGTTACAAGAAGAATTACCAGAGTATGCAGTTCCTGAAAGAATCAATATAATTAAGAATATGCCAGTAACTGAGGGTGGGAAAATTGATTATAGAAAGCTGAAAAATTATGAAAAGTAAGAGCAAGAAAAATTTTGTTTGACTTTTTGAAAAAGAGGCAATATAATTACAAGAAACGAGTAGCAAGTAAGCGTAAATCCAGTTTACCGGCTACTCGTTTTTGTTTTGCAAAAAGTAAATATCGCCATGAAAAAGTGTGTAGCGTGTCAGCGTAAGTCCAGCTTATATGACAGGGTACGCACTTTTTTTGTGTCAAAAAGAAAGGAGTTAAAACGAAATGGCGGAAAGCAACAAGATGAAGGAGATGCCGGTGAATAAGTTGATGGTCCAGATGGGAATCCCGATGATCTTATCCATGGCATTGCAGGCAGTCTATAACATAGTAGACAGTGCGTTTGTGGGAAATATGAGAGTAGGCAGTGAAGCAGCACTAAATGCTTTGACACTGGTATTTCCGGTGCAGATGCTTATGGTGGCAGTGGGGATTGGAACTGGAGTAGGAACCAATGCACTTCTTGCAAGGACACTTGGACAGGGAAATAGTAAAAAAGCTGCAAAGGTAGCAGGAAACAGTCTGTTTCTGGGAGTGATTATTTATGTGGTCTGCTTATTGTTTGGTATCTTTGGGGTGAAAGCATATATTTCATCGCAGACAGTAGATGCAGAAGTATTGGAGATGGGAGTCAGCTATCTGAGGATATGCTGCGTAATCTCTTTTGGTATTATTTTCTTTTCTTTATTTGAAAAGTTATTACAGGCAACAGGACGTTCTCTTTATTCCACGATTGGACAGGTGGTTGGCGCAGTTGTAAATATCATCCTTGATCCGATTATGATCTACGGTATTGGACCCTGCCCGGAAATGGGAGTGAAAGGAGCGGCTTATGCAACTGTAATTGGTCAGGTAGCATCCGCGGTATTACTGCTCATTTTTCATATCAAATTAAATAAGGAATTCGAGCATGGGGCGAAATACATGAAGCCGGATGGCGGAATTATCAAGGAGATCTATACAATCGGACTTCCGGCAATCATTGCACAGGCACTGATGTCCATTATGGTTTATGTCATGAATCTGATTCTAAAATTCAATCCGTCAGCACAGACAGCTTATGGATTATTTTATAAAGTTCAGCAGTTTGTACTGTTTCTTGCTTTCGGTCTGCGAGATGCGATCACTCCGATCATTGCATTTGCTTATGGAATGAGAAGCAAAAAGAGAATTCAGGATGGAATCAAATATGGTCTGATCTATACGGTTATATTAATGATTCTGGGAATTGTAATTACAGAGATTTTTCCAGGGGGATTTGCAACGCTGTTTAATGCAGGGCCGTCCAGAGAATATTTTATCGGAGCAATGAGGATAATCTCAGTAAGCTTCTTGTTTGCCGGAATCAATATTGCTTATCAAGGCATTTATCAGGCATTGAATGGTGGTGTGGAATCACTGGTTATTTCGCTTCTGAGACAGCTTATTATTATTCTGCCGCTGGCTGGAATTTTTTCCGTGTTTGCCAGAAATGGTCAGATGACAGTTTCGCTGATCTGGTGGGCATTTCCGATTACTGAAATTATTTCATGCTTTGTAGGATATGTGTTCTTGAAGAGAATCAGTAAAAATAAAGTTGATGTTTTGAATTAAGCAGGAGGGATCAGAGATGAAAAAAAGAATTATTACAATCAGCAGGGAATTTGGAAGTGGCGGACGTTTTATCGGAGAAGAAGCAGCGAAGAAACTTGGGATTGCTTATTATGATAAAAATATCATTAATGAGATTGCAGAGAAGTCTGGTTTATCTCCGGAATATGTCCAGGAAAGTGCAGACTTATCTCCGAAGAAAGGATTATTTGCATATGCATTTGCCGGACGTGATATCACAGGAAAATCCATAGAAGATATAGTGTATGAGGCACAGAGAAAGGTTATTTTAGAAATGGCTGATAGGGAATCTTGTGTAATTATCGGAAGAAATGCAGATTATATCCTGAAGGATCGGGATGATGTATTGAACGTATTTATCCATGGGGATATGCCGGAAAAAACACAACGTATTATGAACTTATATAATGTAGGAGAGAAGGAGGCTGTCAAAATGATGGCAGATACAGATAAAAGACGTATGACAAATTATAATTTTTATACAGAGCAGAAATGGGGAAAAGCCAGCAACTATACGTTGAGTCTGAACAGCTCGCAGCTTGGATATGACAGATGTGAGAAGATTATTATGGAGTGTAGTTGTAATTCTTGATGAGGCAACTGCTTACACAAATCGTACTTATAACATGAAATCTCCCTATCCGGAAGAATTTAACAGGCAGGCCATTGGACTTATTGCCAGCCTGCATTTTGCACCGACTCAGAAAGCAGCGGATGCACTGTTGAAAGAGGGTAAGGATCCAGAGCAGATTTTTGTCACAGGAAATACAGGAATTGATGCTCTGCACTATACGGTGCGAAATGATTTTTATCACCCGGAGATAGAATGGGCAAAGGACAGCAGGCTGATTGCTGTGACGGCACACAGAAGAGAGAATCTGGGAGAACCTATGCGTGATATGTTCCGGGCTATACGTAGGATTGTGGAGGAATTCAGGAAGAAGCGCCTGCGTTGGGAAAACCGGTACTGGTCATGCGGGATACAACAGAACGTCCGGAAGGGGTGGAAGCAGGAACCTTAAAGCTTGCAGGCACGAAGATGGATGATATATACAGAGAATGCAGGCAGCTCCTTACAGAACCAGAGATTTACAGAAGGATGAGTGAGGCCAGAAATCCTTATGGTGATGGAACTGCAAGTATCAAAATCAGAAAAATTCTAGAGGATATAGATGCATGAGCATAAACAAAACCAATGCAAAAGAAAAGTGAAACTTTTTACAAAAAAATTAGCACTCACCATTTGATAATGGAAGTCGATTTTTGCCCTGTTTTCTAATAACTATATCTTAGACATGTCTGTTACGACACAGGGATTGTTACAGTTATTCAATAAGATTATTGAAGTGTAAAATTAGTATTGCTATTGTACGGACATTTGCATATAATAAAGATGGATGGAAATACTACTCACGAAAGGAGATGTTTTATATGGCTACAAAATCAGCAAATTTATATGCAAGGATTGAACCAGATGTCAAAGAAAAAGCAGAAAGTATCCTGTCTACACTTGGTATCCCTGCTTCCAGTGCTATCAATATGTTTTATAAACAGATTATCTTACAGAGAGGACTTCCGTTTGAAGTAAAAATACCATCTGCCAGACCTGTTGATATCAGCACATTATCAGAAACAGAGTTCAATGAAGAATTGGAGAATGGATATGCGGATATGCAGGCTGGACGAACAAAAAATGCGAAGAAAGCCTTTGCTGACATTCGCAAGGATTATGGCTTATGATAATATATGAAGTAGAAGTATCTGAACAGGCTGACAGTGATTTGAGAGGAATTTTTGAATATATTGCTTTTGAATTACAATCGCCGGAAAATGCAAGCGGACAACTTGACCGTCTGGAAGAACAGATATTAAGTCTGGATACGATGCCAGAGCGTTATCGAAAATATGAAAAAGAACCGTGGAAAAGTCGTGGACTTCGTGTATTACCAGTAGACAATTATGTGGTACTTTATATTCCAGATAGCGATAAAAAGGTTGTAACAATACTTAGAGTAATGTATGCCGGACGGGACATAGACAATCAGTTAAATCTCCACACAAAGCAATAGACCATCAGTTGATTTTTGCATGGCTCGTAGCGTTCACACAATCTTCATAAATAATTAGCACTCACATCTTGACAGTGCTAATAACCTGTGATATTGTTATATCGTAAATAGAACAGATAAACAAAGGAGGTTGTCTCTATGAACATAAATAAATTTACACAGAATTCATTACAGGCAGTTCAGAATTGTGAGAAGATCGCTATGGATTATGGTAATCAGGAGCTTGCGCAGGAACATTTGTTATATGCACTTCTTACACAGGATGACAGCCTGATCGCAAAGTTAATGGAAAAGATGGGACTGGATAAGAACATGGTCATTAACCGTGTGGAAGAGTCCTTAAGAAAACTCCCGAAAGTACAGGGAGGTCAGCAGTATGTCGGACAGGCACTGAACAATGTTCTTGTACATGCGGAAGATGAAGCAAGGCAGATGGGCGATGAGTATGTATCAGTAGAGCATCTGTTTCTTGCTATGATAAAGTATGCTGGTAAAGAGATGAAGAGTATCCTAAGGGAGCTTGGAATCAGTCGAGATGGATTTTTACAGGCACTTTCCAGTGTCAGGGGTAATCAGCGAGTGACCAGTGATAATCCGGAAGCTACTTATGATACCTTGAACAAATATGGATCAGATCTTGTGGAGCGTGCAAGAGAGCAGAAACTGGATCCAGTCATTGGACGTGATTCTGAAATTCGGAATGTTATCCGTATCTTGTCCCGTAAGACGAAGAACAATCCGGTTCTGATCGGTGAACCTGGTGTTGGTAAGACAGCAGTTGTAGAAGGACTTGCACAGCGTATTGTGCGTGGTGATGTGCCGGAAGGACTGAAAGATAAGACGATATTTTCACTGGATATGGGAGCACTGGTAGCAGGAGCCAAGTATCGTGGTGAATTTGAGGAACGTCTGAAAGCAGTGCTTGAGGAAGTGAAGAACAGTGACGGTAAGATTATCCTCTTTATTGATGAGTTGCATACGATTGTCGGCGCCGGTAAGACAGATGGTGCTATGGATGCAGGCAATATGTTAAAGCCCATGCTTGCAAGAGGAGAACTTCACTGTATCGGTGCAACAACACTGGATGAGTATCGACAGTACATTGAAAAAGATGCGGCACTGGAACGTCGTTTCCAGCCGGTTATGGTAGAAGAACCAACTGTAGAAGATGCAATTTCTATCCTTCGTGGACTGAAAGAGCGGTATGAAGTATTCCATGGTGTTAAGATTACAGACGGCGCATTGGTAGCGGCAGCAACGCTGTCAGACCGTTACATTTCCGACCGTTTCCTTCCGGATAAAGCAATCGATCTGGTTGACGAGGCATGTGCACTGATTAAGACAGAGCTGGACTCTATGCCGACGGAGCTGGATGAGCTGAACCGTAAGATTATGCAGTTAGAGATTGAAGAGACTGCTCTAAAGAAAGAAGAAGACCGACTTAGTAAAGAACGCTTGGAGCATCTGCAACAAGAACTGGCAGAACTGCGTGCAGAATTTGCAGGCAAGAAAGCTCAGTGGGATAATGAAAAAGTAGGAGTTGAGAGAGTTCAGAGACTTCGTGAAGAGATTGAGCAGGTAAATAAAGACATTGAAAAAGCACAACATTCTTATGATCTTGACAAAGCAGCTGAATTGCAATATGGTAAATTGCCACAATTGCAGAAGCAGTTAGAGCAGGAGGAAGAAAAAGTCAAAGATGAAGATCTCTCACTGATACATGAAAGTGTTACAGATGAGGAGATTGCCCGTATTGTGTCACGGTGGACTGGAATTCCGGTTGCAAAGCTGAATGAGAGCGAACGTAATAAGACATTGCATCTGGCAGATGAACTTCACAAGAGAGTCATTGGTCAGGATGAAGGTGTGGAGCTTGTGACAGAAGCAATTATTCGTTCTAAAGCCGGAATCAAAGATCCGACAAAACCGATTGGTTCATTCCTTTTCCTTGGACCTACCGGAGTTGGTAAGACCGAGCTTGCAAAAGCACTGGCAGCAAGTCTGTTTGATGATGAGAATAATATGGTGCGTATCGATATGAGTGAGTACATGGAGAAATACTCCGTATCCAGACTGATCGGAGCTCCTCCGGGATATGTAGGATATGACGAAGGCGGTCAGCTTACTGAGGCAGTCAGAAGAAAACCTTACTCCGTTGTACTTTTTGATGAGATTGAGAAAGCCCATCCGGATGTGTTCAATGTCCTGTTACAAGTATTGGATGATGGACGTATCACGGATTCACAGGGACGTACGGTAGACTTTAAGAACACGATTCTTATTATGACTTCCAATATTGGTTCTCAGTATCTGCTTGATGGCATGGATGACCATGGCAACATCAGTGAGGAGAGCCAGACTATGGTTATGAATGATCTTCGTGCACATTTCCGCCCAGAGTTCCTAAACCGTTTGGACGAGACGATTATGTTCAAACCATTGACGAAAGACAATATTTATGACATTATTGATTTACTGGTGGCAGATGTGAATAAACGTCTGGCTGATCGGGAAATTCAGATCAAGCTTACAGAAGAAGCAAAGAAAATGATTGTGGATGGAGGATATGATCCGAATTATGGTGCGAGACCTTTGAAACGTTATCTGCAGAAAAATGTAGAGACATTAGCTGCAAAACTGATGCTTCAGGGAGATATCGGCACCGGAGATACAATTGTGATTGATGTGGAGAATGGCAAGCTGGTCGCAAGGAGTAGGTCATAAACGGTGATAATCTTTCATATAGATGTAAATTCAGCTTATCTTAGCTGGACAGCAGTAGAACAACTAAAGAATGGAGCCAGGACAGATATCCGTACAATACCAGCCATTATTGGCGGGGATCAAAAATCCCGCCACGGTATTGTGCTGGCAAAATCTGTCCCGGCGAAGAAGTATGGCATTCGTACCGGGGAACCGGTTGCGAATGCCTTTCGTAAGTGTCCGAATCTTTACATGGAAGCACCGGATCATGAAATGTACCATAAGCACAGCAGGGAGCTTATGGCTTTTTTGCGTTCTTATACTCCTGATATCGAGCAGGTCAGTGTCGATGAATGTTACATGGATTTTACGGGAATTTCAGGACGATTTGCATCACCTGTGGAAGCTGCATTTGAGATCAAAGACGAAGTAAAAAAACGGTTTGGATTCACAGTTAATATCGGAATCTCAGACGTGAAAGTGTTGGCGAAGATGGCATCGGACTTTGAAAAGCCGGATCGTGTTCATACACTTTTCAGGAAAGAAATTCAGGAAAAAATGTGGCCGCTTCCAATTTCAGATCTTTTTATGGCAGGGCATTCCAGTGTGGAGACATTGAGAAAACTGGAGATTCAGACGATTGGTGATCTGGCAAAGGCTGATCCAAAGCTGATAGAATTGCATTTGAAAAGCCATGGAAGGCGTCTGTGGGAGTTTGCCAATGGAATGGATGACTCTATTGTAGAATCGGAAAAAGCTGAGGCAAAAGGAGTCGGAAATTCGACTACTTTATCCAAAGATGTGTCGACAAAAGAAGACGCGCAGAAAGTCTTACTTTCTCTAGCCCAAAGTGTGGGAGGACGTCTGAGAAAACATGGATATCATGCAGGTGTGGTCAATGTGGAAATCAAGTATGCAGATTTTACCGTGAATTCACATCAAAAACAGCTTGAAAGAATGACGGCAAGTGATCAGGTCATTTATCAGACTGCAGTGGAATTATTTTGTGAAATGTGGAATGGAAAACCAATTCGCCTGCTCGGAATCCGGACTTCCAAGCTGTCGCAGGAGGGTGAACCACAACAATTGAGTCTCTTTGATCTGAATTTCCACAGCAGCGATAACATTTCTGAAGAAGTCAAAAGTTTTGAAAACAGCCAGAAACATGAAAAATTAGATCAGGCACTGGATGAAATCCGAAAAAAATTTGGGAAAGATGCAGTTGTCCGTGCCAGCTTTTTAAAAAAGCCGGAAAAAGAGGAAAAGATGTGAAAAAGCCGATTAGTAAAATTGACATTCCTATATAAAAACGCTAGAATAGTAAACAAGATTACGTTTATAGAGCGCACTCTAAAAGTGCCCCGATATTCGAAGGAGGAATTAGGAAAATGTCAGAAGTAAAAAAAGTGATTATGCTCGGTAATGAGGCGATTGCCCGAGGAGCATATGAGGCGGGTGTGAAAGTATCTGCCGCATATCCTGGAACACCGAGTACTGAGATCAGTGAGAATCTGGTCAAATACAAAGACGATCTTTACTGTGAATGGTCTCCGAATGAGAAGGTCGCAACAGAAGTTGCGATTGGAGCATCTGTCGCAGGTGTCCGGGCTATGTCTTGTATGAAACATGTAGGATTTAACGTGGCAGCAGACCCGGCTTATACCGTATCTTATATGGGAGTCAATGGAGGACTTGTCATTGTCGTAGCAGATGATCCGGGACTTTACAGCTCTCAGAATGAGCAGGATACAAGAATGGTCGCAAGAGCTGCACAGCTTCCGGTACTGGAACCTTCCGACAGTTCTGAGGCAAAAGAATTTATGAAGATTGCATTTGATCTGAGTGAAAGGTTTGATCGTCCATTTGTATTTCGCACAACGACAAGACTGGCACATTCACAGGGACTGGTAGAGTTATGTGACCGTGAAGAGATTCCGGATAAGCCATATGAAAAAAATATCCGCAAGACAGTTATGATGCCGGGAAATGCAAAACTCCGCCATGTGGAGATTGAGAAACGCAACCTGGAGCTTGCAGAGGCAGCCAATACACTCCCAATCAACCGTGTAGAGATGAACGATACAAAGATTGGTGTGATTACAAGTGGTATTCCATATCAGTATGTAAAAGAGGCACTTCCGAATGCTTCCGTACTGAAGCTTGGAATGGTGAATCCGCTTCCAAGAAAATTGATTGAAGATTTTGCTTCTAAAGTAGAGAAGCTTTATATTGTAGAAGAATTGGATCCGGTTATTGAAGAGCAGGTGAAATCCTGGGGAATCAAGGCAACTGGAAAAGAAATCTTCACGGTTCAGGGCGAGTACAGTGCGAATATGCTAAGAGAAGCAATTCTTGGGGAGGAATTAAAGCTTGATGCACCGGCAGCCGCACCTGGAAGACCTCCAATCTTATGTCCAGGCTGTCCACACAGAAGCGTGTATTATGTACTGAATAAGTTAAAAATGCATGCGGCAGGAGACATCGGCTGTTATACACTTGGTGCAGTGGCACCGCTTAGTGTTGTCGATACAACGATCTGTATGGGTGCAAGTATTTCCAGTCTTCATGGAATGGAGAAAGCAAAAGGCAAAGAATATATTAAGAACTGGGTAGCCGTAATCGGAGATTCCACATTCCTTCATACAGGTGTGAACTCTCTTATGAATATGATGTACAATAAGGCAACCGGAACAGTGATGATACTTGATAACTCTACGACAGGTATGACAGGACATCAGGATCACGCTGCAACTGGTAAGACACTGCAGGGAGATCCGACTTATGCCATTGACATTCCGGCATTATGCCGCGCGATTGGTGTGAAAAATGTCATCGAGGTCAACGCATTTGACATTGAGCGTCTGGAGAAAGTCATCAAAGAAGAAGTGGCAAAAGATGAAGTTTCTGTCATTATTACAAAAACACCATGTGTACTTTTGAGTAAAAAGAAAAAACCGCTTTACGCAGAAGAACCAGATAAATGTAAGAAATGTGGTATGTGTATGAAACCGGGCTGTCCGGCTATGACAAGAAATGCAGATAAGACGATCCATATTGATGATACCATGTGTACCGGATGCGGACTTTGCAAGAGTCTGTGTAAATTTGACGCTATCAAATTAGTAAGGGAGGGTGACAAATAATGGCTACTAAGAATATTATGATCGTAGGTGTCGGCGGCCAGGGAACACTCCTTACAAGCCGTATTCTCGGAGGACTGGCACTTGCCGGAGGATATGATGTTAAGCTTTCTGAGGTACATGGAATGGCTCAGAGAGGTGGAAGCGTTGTTACATATGTGCGTTACGGTGAAAATGTAGCAGAGCCAATCGTAGAGGAAGGACAGGCAGACGTTATCATCGCATTTGAGAAGCTGGAAGCCTTAAGATATGCACATTTCCTCAAAAAAGACGGTGCATTGATCGTCAATGACTGGAGAATTGACCCGATGCCGGTTGTGATCGGAGCGGCTGAATATCCGGAGAATATTTTGGAGAATCTGAAAAAAGATCACAAAGTCTATACGGTAAATGCAACGGAAGAAGCGAAAAAGCTTGGAAATTCCAGGGTATTTAACTTAATCGTGCTTGGAATCGCAGCACAGCATATGGATTTTACAAAAGAGCAGTGGTATGAAGTAATTGAAAAAACAGTACCTCCAAAGACGATCGACATCAATAAAAAAGCATTTGATGTAGGATATCAATTATAATAATACTATCAGAAAAGAGAGGCAAGAAAGCAATGGCAAGAGTAGCATTGGAAGATTGGCAGGAACAGATCCGTGACCCGAAGATTGAGTGTATGAGCCGCGATGAGATGACTGCCCTTCAGAGTGAGCGTCTGGTACGCCAGGTAAAGAATGTTTATGAAAATGTAGCATTTTACCGCAAGAAAATGGATGATATGGGAGTGGAGCCGGGAGATATCAAAGGAATCGAAGATATCGGTAAGCTTCCATTTACAACAAAAGAAGACTTAAGAGCCAATTATCCATTCGGACTTCTGGCAGTTCCGCAGGAGAAAATCGTCCGTGTACAGGGAACATCAGGAACGACCGGGAAACTGACCCTGGCATCTTATACAGAAAAAGATGTAGATGTATGGGGAGAGTGTGTTGCCAGAGGACTTACAATGGCAGGACTTAATGCAGCAGACCGTATCCATATCTGTTACGGATATGGACTTTTTACAGGTGGACTCGGGCTTGACTTCGGAGCCAGAAAGCTTGGCGCAATGGCAATCCCGATGTCTGCAGGTAATACAAAGAGACAGCTCATGTGTATGGAAGATTTTGGAGCCACAGCATTTGCATGTACGCCATCTTATGCCCTTTATCTTGGTGAGGCTGCAAGAGAGGCAGGAGTGGTTGATCGTCTGCAGTTAAAGGCTGGTATCAATGGAGCAGAGCCTTGGACAGATGAGATGCGCCGTAAGATTGAGGAACTTCTTAATGTCAACAGTTTTGATATTTATGGACTTTGTGAGATTACAGGACCGGGTGTTGCACTTGACTGCATTCATCACAAAGGTATGCATGTGCAAGAGGATTATTTCTATCCGGAAGTCTTAAATCCTACAGATCATACACCATGTAAAGATGGAGAGACGGGTGAGCTTGTATTTACAACGCTTGTAAAAGAAGGTATGCCGCTTTTGCGTTACAGAACAAAAGACCTGACAAGTATTGATCATTCAAAATGTGAGTGTGGAAGAACACTTCCGAGAATCCATAAATTTACAGGACGTACAGATGATATGAAAGTCATCCGTGGTGTGAATGTATTCCCAACTCAGGTCGAGACTGCACTTCTGTCAATGGGTGGCGGAGTTGCACCACACTATATGATGATCGTTGACCGTGAGAACAATCTGGACGTATTGACTGTAGAGGTAGAGGTTGATGAGAAGTACTTCTCAGATGAGATCCGTAAGCTGGACGGACTTCGTAACCGTGTAGCAGCAACTTTGAAGCAGGCACTTGGTGTAGCAGTTAATGTAAAACTGGTAGAGCCTAAGACAATTCAAAGAAGTGAAGGTAAAGCAAAACGTGTCATCGACAATCGTGACATGTAGGAAGGAGGATTGGATTATGGGAATCAGTAATACAATTCAGCAGTTATCTGTATTTTTGGAAAACAGAGAGGGACGTTTGGACACCGTGCTTAAGATACTGGCTGAAAATGATGTAAATATCGTGGCATTAAGCCTGGCAGATACTTCTGATTATGGAATGCTCCGTATGATCGTATCAGACCCACACAAGGGAAAAGCTGCACTTAAGGACGCTGGAATCACAGCTATGCTGACAGATGTTGTGGCTCTTCGCGTACCTCATGCGACTGGTTCACTGAGCAAAGCGATGCATCAGATCGTGGAAGGTGAAATCAACGTGGAATATATGTACGCATTTGCAAATGGTGCAGACGCTGCAGCAGTTTTAAAGAGTGATGATCCTGCGAGAGTGATTGATATCTTAAAAGGAAGCGGATTTGACGTATACACAGCCGATGAGGCATACCAGGCAAATCGCTGATATAGCCTCCGGCAGGGCGCACATTGTCCGGTGGACAATGGTTTTGCGCC